>MGWP01000051.1:0-31204 GCA_001801055.1 Gallionellales bacterium GWA2_55_18
GTTCCGTAAAGTGCATGCCGTCGCTGCGCGGCCTCATCACCACCGCCTCATACGGGCAATCGGCGACACAAAGCCTGCATCCGCTGCAATACTTCAGGTGTACTTCGGCAACCGGTATTTGCCTGAATCTGGTCGGTAGCCACGGCAGCACGCAGAGCAGCAGCGTGATTCCGGTTACCAGTGCCCATACTTGCCCGGCCGACCAAACATCCAGCAGCGGATAAATAAACAAATAAAACCAGTCGATCCCGATATTGCGCGGCTCGATGCCCATGTCGGACGCCCCCTGGCTCAGCGCCGGCTTGACCAATGCCAGAACCAACATCGCCAGCAACATCCCGAGCACAAGCCCGCGTTTCGGATTAACCACCGGGTAGCTTATGCGCAGGATATGTATCCAGAGAAAAAACAGCACGAACAGCGGGAAGGTCGCATGGGAAAACGATATCAACGAAAAAAACCGGTCATTGAGAGCGTCCTGTGAAACAAAACTTTGCGACAACGGGCTGCCGAATATCGGCAACCAGTCGAACCATTCCATGGTGGACACGGTGGCATATTGGGCCAATTTATCCCAGGACATGAAGTAACCGTTGATGCCTGTGGCATATATCAGCCAGATCAGCAGCACCCCGGTAATCCAGGCAAACCAGCGCGCTCCGCGATAGCGCCCCAGAATATATTCACGCAGCAAATGCAGCGCCATCACCACCACCAGCGCATCGGAAGCATAACGGTGCAGGCTGCGCATGATGCCGCCAAAATACCATTGCTCGTTGGTGAAATATTCGACCGAGGGATAGGAAAGCTCTATGCCAGTTTTATAAAAAGCATAAAGATAGGCGCCGCTAACGGCGATCACCCAGAAAAAAAAGAAGCCTAGTGCACCAAGATAGTAAAACGGGTTGAGATCATTGCCGAAGATTTTATTCAGGACACCTTCAAACCTGAGCAGCATCTTGTGTGCAACAGATTCGGTGTGGTTGGAAGTCGTCAAGGGAGCCTTTACATCAATACCGTCAGCGGTACATCTGAAAATAACCGGTCAAATTTATCTGCTCAAAGCACGACGGGATATTATAATGGTCAAGTTGTGAAATATTAATTGGGGAAATAACTTGGAAGTTATTATTTACACCGTGGTGGCCGCAGGCCTCTACTTCACGTCCGACTGGATACTTGACCGCCTTGAAGTTTCGCGCGGTGAGCGCTTCAAGAATCGCAGTATCATCTTTTTTGCCATCATCCTGGTGCTGGCATTTATCTCGTTCAATTTCATCAAGTTCCTTCTGCTTACTTCGGAGTAACTTCCAAATAATGAGTTAAGGGTGCCGGTTCAATAGCACCCGTACATTCGATTCCGCGTTTCGCCCGGCCTAGTTACCCTGCGCTGGCTTGCGCATGGCTTTGAAAACCACGACCAGGAACATGACACCGCCGACCACGGCTACCAGCCCGCCCAAACCCATCAATCCCATACCTGCCGTCTGGGCAAAGCCATGCAGCCCTTGCGCCGCTCCTGCGACCTTGCGCTGTACGCCATATCCGCCGGACCACAGCAGTCCGATAATGTGGAGCAATTGCCCCGCGCCATATATGTAGGACATCAATGTGGCCCACTTCAAATCCGGTGTGCGGTAACCGAGACGCGGCAACAGATGAATGGCCAGCCCCATGAAGGCCAGGCTGATGGCACCTCCGGTTCCATGATAGTGCGCGGTGATGATCGTGTTGCTTTCCCCGATCATCAGGCTTATCCCACCGCCGATGGCAAACAGTATGATCGATGAGAGCAATGCCGCACGCTGAGGATTTGTCGCCGCAGAGCCTTTCCCCGCGCCGACTCCGTAAAGAATCGCCAATCCGAGCGGTACCGGTGCGAAGGCTCCGCCGATTTTCATCAGCTGGGTGAACTGCACCATATAGTTACCCAGGTTGTCGCCATAAGTCAGGTAGATGACCGGGACATAGAACACCGGCAATAATCCCAGCAAGAGCAACATTGAAGCTATTCTCGGGGTCAGCGGAGTTTTTGCGCCGCAGGCATCGGCCAGCCATAGCCAGCCGGCCAGCATCAACAGCGAATAGGTAAATTGCAACACATGCCCGCCGCCCCAGAACAGCAAGTCATAATATTCCGTGCTTTCAAATGCGCTCCGGGATATAAGTGCATAGGACCAGCCGAAGGAAATCAATGCAAACACCGTAGCGATGGATGCCGCATAGAAACCGATACGAATCGAACCTTCCCCTCCTTGCCACAGCTTGGCATCCGGCGCCGCTATCAGGCTGCGCAGCACCAATAGCGCTATGCCCACGGCGAAGACGATCAATCCGGTAAAGAAGAAAGTGCTTTCGATAACCGGCACATAATTGCTCATCAGCGGCTTGCCCGCCCCCACAAAGGGTGACAGTACAATTGCGGTGGCTCCTCCGGTAGCCAGCAGCAGCGCGAGCCAGCCCATGCCGATGAATCTGGCTGACGAATTCAGGCTCCACAATACCCCGGCGAACGCCATGAACCACAGCAGCACCGACAAATCCACATGCACTACCAGCGCGCTGTGGAAAAAATCGACCCAGGGGAAAATGTCCTGAACATAAGGGGTGCGCGAGAGCACCAGAAGAATGGCAAACAACCCGGCCCCTACCAGCGATGCGATGCCGAGCCACAACCAGCCGGAAGCCAGTTTGCGGCTTGCCTCAGACGGCATGGAAAAGGCAAACCCCCCCCCGCGTTTTTCTTCGCCGGTCACATCTGCACCTCGGTTGGCATCTTCTTGCCGATATGTGGAACTCATTCTTTTCCCTCAGGTTGCATAGTTGTGTTTAAATTTTTGTTCTTGAAAATAAACCCGCCGGTCGCCGCTTTGAAGTCGATCACCAGCACACGCCCGGGGGCAAGGGTGATCGTTTCCTCGCGCACATAGTTGAAATCGGCGCCCGGATGATCTTTAAGGCGCGCCTTAAGGGTATGAACTCCCGCCTTCACCGGAATACGCCGGTAAATATTGGAATTGCTGCTGTGCGCCAAGCCGGTCGGCCTCAATACCTCGTGATAGAGTTGCTTGCCATCCATTTCCAGCTCGATAACCACATCGGCGCGCCCGCGCGGACATACCGAAGTTCCCCCCTTGCGCTGGTATGCAGGCAATTTGGCCATTTCTTCCGGGGAACGCTCGCGGCACTCGCCCACATGCTGACCGGCGTGCCTGAGACTCAGCTTGATCAATGTTTCGTCCGGCGGAAGATGAGTATATGCAGGATGGGTCGAAAAGTAGCCGATCACTCCCATAAACAGGGCATAAAACAACCCTTGACCGATATATTGTAGTGGCTTAGCCATGCTTAACCTCCCCGGAGGATGCTAACGCTTCCGCAACCGGCGGCATAGGGCAAGCAACTGAAAATTTATCGGAGAAATACTGGTCTTCCGGCAATCCCTTTGCCATGAATGGCGCACGGCCAGCATCGACCATTTCTGGCGAACCGCAGGCGTATACCTGATAGCTGCCCAGTTCTTGGTGATCCTGCAGGATCGCCTCATGAACCAAGCCGGTTCTGCCCTGCCAGCCATGTTCCGGTTTGGGTTCGGAAAGCACCGGTATGAATTTGAAATTGTCATGTTCCCGCTGCCATTTTTCCGGCAAATCTGCCAGATAAAAATCTTCCGGTATCCGGGCACCCCAATACAGCACCATGGGGCGTTTCAACCCGACCTTGAAGGCATGTTCCACCATACCCTTGACGGAACCGAAACCGCAGCCTCCCGACATGAAAATGATGGGTTTGTCGCTTTCTTCGCGCAGGAAGAAAGTGCCCAGTGGGCCTTCCGCTTGCAGTACGTCGCCCACTTTCATTTCATTGAAAACATGGCCGGTAAATTTGCCGCCTTTTACCAGACGAATGTGCAGTTGCAGGTGATCCGCCTCATGCGGTGCATTGGCAATGGAGTAACTGCGCTTAGTGCCATCCTCCAGATGCACGGCAATATACTGGCCGGGAATAAAATTCATCGGTTCGCCGCCTTCGGGGCTTAATTCGAGCAGCATGACATCAGGCGCTGCGCGTTCCATTTTTTGCACGCGGAACTTCATGGTCTTGATTGGGAATCTTCCCAATTCTTCGACCTCATGGCATTCTATTTGCACGTCAGACAGCGGCTTGGCGCAACAGAACAAGGCCATGCCCTGTTCTTTTTCCGCATCGGTGAGCACGCCCTTCTGGTAAGTGCCGTAATCGACCGTGCCTCTCAGCAACTTGCCCTTGCAGGTTCCGCAGGCTCCGTCGCGGCATACATAGGGCAAGCTCAATCCGTTGCGCAGCGCGGCCTCAAGTATGGTCTCGCCCTCTTTGGCCATCACCAAATGTCCGGCGGGAGCAGTAGCGATCTCATATTCGCCTTTACCGCGCCTCTTCCCTCCCAGGAACGGCAACAATAAAAACACACCGGTAACACCGCCCACCAATATCCAGACTTTGGCCGCACTCCAGGAATAAAGCAAAGGAAAGAGCCACAAATAAAACCAGTCCAGCTTCAAAACAAATGGCTCGGAGTCCAAATCCGCCTGCCCTTGGCTTAATGCCGGCTGGATCAGTGAAAGCACGACCATGACCAAGATTAGCCAGATCGTAATAACTCTTGGCGGTGAAGTTTTGGCCTGCGGCACACGCTGTGTATGAACCCAGATGATGGCAAAAGCGCCCAGCGGAATACCGAGGTGAATAAACGAAAGCAGGGAGAAAAAGCGATCATTTACGCTGCCCTGCTCCAGGAAATTGCGCACCAGGGGAGCGCTGAAAATCGGCAGCGCATCCAGCCATTCAGCCGTTGCCACCGCAGCGAACTGCGCCAGATGGTCCCAAGGCAGCCAATAGCCATTTATTCCGGCTATATAAACCAGCCACAACACCAGTATTCCCGTGTACCACGAAAACCACCGGAAGCCGCGGTAACGGTCAAACACAAAGTTGCGCACCAAGTGCAACACGGCAAACAATAACATCCCGTCGGAAGCATAACGGTGCAGGCTGCGCATTATGCCGCCCAGATACCATTGCTTATGGGTAAGTTGCTCCACCGAATTAAATGCATCATTCACGCCGGTATCGTAAAAAGCGTATATGTAAAAACCGCTGACTACGATAATCCAGAACATTAAATAGGTTATCCCGCCCAGATAATAAAGCGGGTTCAGCGTTGGACCAAAAATGCCGTTTAATGCGCTTTCCAGGCGCAAAAAAATGCTCTGGCCGATTCGATGTATGAGTTTAATCACCGTGAATTCCTAGCAGGCTGTCGAAATTTTAATTTTGCGGCGGCACGACATTTTGATTATTTGATATGGTTTAATTATTCAGGATCTGGATAATTCCGCTTCGGGCTGCGGCGATACTCGGACATAAGCCACCAAATAACAAGCAGGGAGCAAAGAATGCTCATGCCGATTCCATAAAAGTAGCTGTAATCTGTTTTGTATTTCCCGGCCTTTGAGTCATAAACCGTGCATAACGCCCGCACTCTGTTAGACAGCCTAGCAAATCCTGACTCTGCTGTCTTGATATTGAAAATCATATCCCTCAATGGCTGAAGCAATGTTTTGCTTGCAAATTCATCCCCATAAATATGCTGGTAAACCTTGCCATCCCTGTCGACAAAGGTTGTCTGCGTTATATGATTAAAACCGCCTTCATCGGTTGGGAAATAAATGAACCCTAAATCCTTGCTCAGTTTTTTAATCGTGTCCGGGTCGGCACTAACAAATTCCCAGTTGGGGAGATCGACATCCATCCGCTTGGCAAAATCTCCCATCGCCTTTGGGGTGTCGTTTTCAGTATCAAAGCCGACCGTCAATACGCCAAAGTTGTTAGCCCCCAACGCATCCTGGGAAAGCCTGATCGCACTCAAGCTGCGCGTTACCGTTGCGCAAATAATCGGGCAATGGGTATAGATCATGCTGATAACCAACGGCTTGCCCCGGTAATCCGACAAACGTACGGTGCGCCCGCTACGATCCAGAAAAGTATAATCACCAAGCTGATTACCTATCGCATTCTGGCTGATGCTCAGCGCAGATTTCTCATCAAAAACCTGAGGGGTAGCCGCTTCCGGTTGCGCCTGCAATTTTGCCGCAGAGACAGTAGACTTATACAGGTTTACGCCGCTGATATCGCGATCCTGCGCCAAAGAAGGCAGAGCCACAAACAGAAAAATTGCGCAATTTAGTGATAACAAATAGGGGTGCATGATTTACGCATTACTGCATCCATGAGCCGAAAAGAATACCCGACTATTTTAATATGATATATCGAAAATGCAAGCTTAATCTTAAAAGCACCCCTACCAAGGTGCAAAATCAGCGTTGTAAAAGCTTGCCGCAAGAATACGGCCTTTCAAAAGCTGAAAATAAGCGCACTCTGCATTGACATTGCAATTACCCAGTAGCGCGCAAACTTCCCTATCGCCATGAATAGCGCGGCTTGCCACCAGTTGAGGCGCAACCATCCCGCCGTGAGGCACAGTGCGTCGCCGATCAGCGGAACCCATGCCAGCAGCAATGCGGGTGTGCCATAGCGGCGCAACTTCTCGACGTGTTTGAGTTGTTGGGTCTGCGGCAGCAACCAGCCCATGCCAAAGGTCACCATACCGCCCAGCGTGTTGCCGATGGTGGCGATGATGAGCGCGAGCCAAAGCGTTTCCGGGTATGCCCTGAGCACGCCGAACAATATGGCTTCCGAGCCGCCGGGCAATAGGGTGGCGGCAAGAAAGCTGCTGATAAAGAGTGAGTAAAGGCTGGCGGTATCACTCATGCTCGGAATGTCGATCGGGGCTGAAAAAATGCTTGGGGGCGTTAGGTGTAATTAAAACTTGACCGCCGAAAAAACTTTTTTAGCCAGGCTTCCCGTCGCTTCCAATGGATTTGCGCGGATCGCTTTCTCCTGTTCCGCCATCGTCAGAAATAATCCATCCATCGCCTTGCGCGTGATGTAGTCGTCGAGCCTGGCGTCGCGCTCGTCCACCAAACCGAACTTCGCGCCTTTGCCGGCGAACTGGTCATATTTTTCCGCGACCTTCACCTTCAGCATCGCCTTGTTGATGATCGGTTTGAACTTGCCTGCCAGCGCGGCTTCGGTGTTCTTGCGGAAGTATTGCGTGGCGGCATCATCGCCGCCGGTGAGGATGCTTTTGGCATCTTCCACGGTCATTTTTTTGACAGCGCCGACCAGCAGGGTCTTCGCTTCCGGCACCGCAGCTTCGGCGGCGCGGTTCATCGAAGTGGTCAACTCATCGGCATATTTGCCCATGCCGAATTTGCGCAGCGCGCCGTCGACTTTTCTCAGGCTTTCCGGCAGCGGGATACGCACCTTGTCGTTGCCAAGATAGCCATTCTCTTTTGCCAGGTTCTTTACCGCAGTCTCTGCACCCTGAGTGAGTGCCTGCTTCAGACTGGCCACCTGATCCTTGTTGCTGAAGCCGGAAAGATCGAGAGCGGATGCGCTGGTGGCGGCAAATAAAAGCGAGGCCACAAAAATAGCACGAATCAGTTTGAGCACTTGCATGGCGAGACTCCTTGGGTAGTGATTCTGTAGGTGCGTTCCACGCACCAATGTCGATGGTGCGTGGAGCGCACCCTACGGTATTCCCGTGCCGGAATTACTTCTTGCGCGGCAACAGATCGGTGATCGTGCCTTCGGCCAGTTCCGCCGCGAAACCGAGCGTCTCCGACAGAGTTGGGTGTGGGTGGATGGTCAGGCCGATGTCTTCCATGTCGGCGCCCATTTCCAGTGCCAGCACCGCCTCGGCGATCAGTTCGCCGGCGTTGACGCCGACAATGCCCGCACCGAGGATGCGGCGTGTCTGCGGATCAAGCAGCAGCTTGGTGGCGCCTTCTTCGCGACCAATCGACAGTGCGCGCCCGGACGCAGCCCATGGGAACGCAGCCTTCTCGTACTCGATGCCCTGTGCCTTGGCCTGTGTTTCGGTGAGACCCATCCAGGCAATTTCCGGGTCGGTGTAGGCCACCGACGGAATGGTCAGCGGCTCGAAAAATGATTTGTGTCCGGCGATGACTTCCGCCGCGACCTTGCCTTCATGCACCGCCTTATGCGCCAGCATCGGTTCGCCGACGATATCGCCGATCGCAAAAATATGCGGTACATTGGTGCGCATCTGTTTATTGACCGGGATGAAACCGCGCTCGTTGACCGTCACTCCCGCCGCTTCCGCGCCGATGTCGCGCCCGTTGGGGCGGCGGCCTACCGCCATAAGCACGCGGTCGTACAGTTGCGGTTCGGGTGCCTGTTCGCCTTCGAAAGTTACTTTCAGGCCGCCCTGTTGCGCTTCGATGTTGCCGACTTTGGTCTTGAGATAAATCGCTTCATAGCGTTTTTCAATGCGCTTGTGCAGCGGTCGCACCAGGTCGCGATCCGCGCCGGGGATCAGGCCGTCGGCCAATTCCACCACGCTGATCTTGCTGCCAAGCGCGTCGTACACCGTGGCCATCTCCAGCCCGATGATGCCGCCGCCAACGATCAGCATGCGCTGCGGCACATCCTGGAGTTTCAATGCGCCGGTGGAGTCGATGAGGCGCGGGTCGTCGTAGGGGAAACCGGGAATGCGCGCTGTGCTGGAGCCCGCCGCGATGATGGCGTGATCGAAGCTGATGGTCTTACTGCCTTCTGCGGTCGCGACGACGAGGCTGTTGGGAGAAACGAATTTCGCTTCGCCTTGCACCACCTGTACCTTGCGCTGCCTGGCGAGCTGCTTCAGGCCACCGGTGAGTTTTACGACGACACTGTCTTTCCATGCGCGAATTTGGTCGATGTCGATTTGCGGTTCTCCGAAAATCACGCCGTGCTGCGCGACCTCTTCCGCTTCGTTGATGGCCTTGGCGACATGCAGCAACGCCTTGGACGGGATGCAGCCGACGTTCAGGCACACGCCGCCGAGGCTGGCATGGCGTTCCACCAGCATCACCTGCTTGCCCATATCGGCGGCGCGAAACGCGGCAGTATAACCGCCGGGGCCTGCGCCGAGCACCAGCACTTCGACGTGCATATCGCCTGCTTCAACTTTGGCTTCGATGGTCTGGCTCATGGCTTCCCTTCCAAAATTATTTTGTGGTGCGTTCCACGCACCATTTTTGGTGCGTAAAACGCACCCTACGTCCGTATCTGCCCGCTGCCCAGCACGATGAATTTCTGCGAGGTCAGCCCTTCCAGCCCGACCGGGCCGCGCGCGTGGATCTTGTCGGTGGAAATGCCGATCTCCGCGCCGAGGCCGTATTCGAAGCCGTCGGCGAAGCGCGTCGAGGCGTTCACCATCACCGAACTGGAATCCACCTCGCGCAGGAAGCGCATCGCCCTGGTGTAATTTTCGGTGACGATGCTGTCGGTATGCAGCGAGCCGTAGGTGTTGATGTGTTCGATCGCTTCGTCCAGCCCGGCAACCACACGCACCGCGAGGATCGGCGCGAGATATTCGGTGCGCCAGTCTTCCTCGGTGGCGGTTTTCATTTGCGCAATGATCGCGCGCGCCGCCACGTCGCCGCGCAGTTCGACGTTCTTGTCGAGATAGATTTTGCACAGCGGCGGCAGCACTTTCGCGGCTACGCCTTGCGCGACCAGCAGCGTCTCCATCGCGTTGCACACGCCATAGCGGTGTGTCTTGGCGTTGTCGGCGATACGGATCGCCTTGTCGAGATCGGCTTCGTCATCGATGTACACATGGCAGATGCCGTCCAGATGTTTGATCACCGGGATACGCGCCTCCTCGGAGATGCGCGCGATCAGACTCTTGCCGCCGCGCGGCACGATTACATCGACGTAATCCTTCATGGTAATCAGTTCGCCGACTGCGGCGCGGTCGGTGGTGGCAATCACCTGCACTGCTGTTTCCGGCAACCCGGCGGCGCGCAGCCCGGCATGCACGCAAGCCGCTATCGCCTGGTTGGAATGGAGCGCTTCCGAGCCGCCGCGCAGGATCGCCGCATTGCCGGATTTCAGGCACAGCCCGGCGGCATCCGCCGTGACGTTGGGGCGCGACTCGTAAATGATGCCGATCACGCCGAGCGGCACGCGCATCCTGCCGACCTGGATGCTGGAAGGACGGTAACTCAGGTCGCTGATTGCACCGATCAAATCGGGCAGTTGCGCGATTTGCAGCAGTCCTTCGGCCATGGAGCGCACGGTCTTTTCGGTCAGTGTCAGACGATCCACCGAGGCGCTATCCAACCCGTTGGCTTGCGCGGCAGCCACATCTTTGGCGTTCTCGGCGATGAGTTGCGCGGACTGGTTCTGCAGCGCGGCGGCGATTTCCGCCAGCGCACGGTTCTTGGTGGCGGTGTCGGCCTGCGCCATGATGCGCGAAGCCGCGCGTGCCGCCTGGCCAACGTTTTTCATGTATTGCTTGATGTCTTCCATGACGTTTCCCTGAAGCTGATGGGGCGCATTTTATCACCTCGGTATGCAGTTGTAGGGGCGCGATTCATCGCGCCCTGGTTTATTTATGCGCCAGAAAAAGGGCGCGATAAATCGCGCCCCTACGCTAAAATGCACACCGTTAAATTAAATTGCGGAAACATCAATGTCCGACATCCTCAACAAAATTCTTGCGGTCAAGACGCAGGAAGTGGCAAAGGCTCTTGCCGCCAAGCCACTTGCCGCAATGTGTGCCGAGGCGAAGCAGACTACAGCGGCGCGTGATTTCGCCGGTGCGATCCGGGCCAAAATTTCTGCGGGGCAGGCCGCCGTGATCGCGGAAATCAAGAAGGCCAGCCCGAGTAAGGGCGTGTTGCGCACCGATTTTCGCCCTGCCGAAATCGCCGCCAGCTACGCACAACATGGCGCGGCGTGTTTGTCGGTGCTAACCGACGAGCAATTCTTTCAGGGCAGCGCGGAATACCTGAAGCAGGCGCGCGCCGCCTGTGCGCTGCCGGTGCTGCGCAAGGATTTCATCGTGGACGAATACCAGATTTACGAGGCGCGCGCGATGGGCGCGGATGCGGTCCTGCTGATCGCCGCCGCGCTGGATGTGGTGCAAATGCAGGCATTCGAAGCGCTGGCACACAGCCTCGGCATGGCGGTGCTGGTGGAAGTGCATGACGCCGTGGAACTGGATGCCGCGCTGCAACTGTCCACGCCGCTGATCGGCATAAACAACCGCAACTTGCGCACCTTTGAAGTGAGCCTGCAAACCACGCTGGATTTATTGCCGCGAATCCCACCCGAGCGCATTGTCGTCACGGAAAGTGGCATCCTCAAGGCAAAGGACGTAGAGCTGATGCGCGGCAACCTGGTGAACGCATTTCTGGTCGGCGAGGCGTTCATGCGCGCGGACAATCCAGGTTCGGAGCTGGCCAAAATCTTTGGATAATAAAGAATTCGCTGGGAAATTTGATGATTTCTGATTTTGTTTTCATATGCGTAAATGATTGGGCGAATAGATGGACATCCTGACCCACGGCCTGCTGGGCGGCACCCTCGCGCAATCGTGCAGTAATAAAAGCGAAACGCGCGATGCCGCCACAGTGGGCTTTATTGCCGCGCTGCTGGCGGATGCCGATGCCCTGATCCAGTCTTCCACCGACCCGCTGCTGACGCTGGAGTATCATCGCCAGTTCACCCATTCCCTGATTTTCATTCCCGTTGGGGCGCTGCTGGTCGCGCTGGTGCTCTGGCTTGCGTTCAAGATACTCAAGCGTCCGCTCGGTTTCCGGCGCATCTATCTGTACGCTTTTCTGGGCTGCGCCACGAGCGGTTTTCTCGATGCCTGCACCAGCTACGGCACGCACCTGCTGTGGCCGTTTACCGGCGAGCGCATCGCCTGGAGCATCGTCCCGATTTTCGATCCGCTATTCTCGCTGGCCCTCGGTGCGGCGATGCTGGTCGGCCTGCGCTGGCGCAAGACGCTGCCAGCACGCATCGGCCTGTTGCTGGCGGCGGCGTATCTGTCCCTCGGCTGGTTCCAGCACCAGCGCGCCGAAGATGCGATCCGCGCAACCGCCCTGCTGCGCGGCCACGCGACCGAAAAATTGACCGTCAAGCCAACCATGGGCAACCTGCTGCTGTGGCGTTCGATTTACCGTTCCGGCGACATCTATTACGTGGATGCGGTACGGGTCGGCATGGGTGAAGCCGGGCGGATTTATCCGGGAACTACGGTGCGCGCCTTCGATCCGCTCCGTGACCTGCCGACCCTTTCCACCTCCTCGGTGCTGTATCGGGACATCCGGCGGTTCGACTTTTTTTCGAGCGGCTATCTGGCATTGCATCCGGAAGATCCGGGCCTGCTCGGCGATGTGCGTTACGCCATGCTACCCACCAGCATCCGCCCGCTGTGGGGCATCCGCCTCGATCTGCAACGCGCGGAAATCCATGCTCCATTTGAAGCTTCGCGGCGCATGTCGCGCCAAGAAATCGAGCAGTTCATCGGCATGTTAAGAGGCGCGGATTGAGCCGGGTAAAAACGATGGAACATGTGGACTACAGCCATGAGGTGCGCAAACACCGGCTGCCGTGGGTACGGTTCGCCTTTGCCGCGCTGGGCACTCTTTTTCTTCTGCTCGGCATCGCCGGTGTATTCCTGCCGATCCTGCCGACCACGCCATTCCTGTTGCTGGCTACCGCGTGCTATGCCCGCTCGTCGCGCCGTTTCTACAACTGGCTGATGAACCACCCGGTTTTCGGATCGCTGATCGTCGAATGGCGCGCCTACCGGAGCATCCCCTGGCGGATTAAACTCGTGGCGGTGGTCACGATGATCGTAACCTTCGGCAGCTCGATCCTGTTTTTCATCAAGGATGGCCGGTTACAACTGGCCATGGCCGTTTTCGGCCTGACAATGGCAATCTGGCTTTACCGGATCCCATCGCGCAATTGACCAAACCGGTTGGCATACCGGTGTAGTATTGAAATAACCGTGAATCGCCCATGTTGTGCTCGCTACATACTGCCCGACAACGCTTATGACGACTTTCCAATTTGCGCAAAACCGGGCCAGACGTTATTCCATTTTCAGCTCAAACGTGAACCCGGAATATAAAAATATAAAAGGCTTCTACGAACAACAAGAAACATAGTTTTTTTGATGCAGTTTGTGAAGATGTAAAAAACTGGTATATTTAGCGCGCTTGGGGTATCAGGGGATGCCCCCGCACACAGTACGCCATGCGTAGACACTGGCGTAGACACTGGTGGAAAGGTTGGCTTGCGATGCTTCTCGCAACGACAAGCCCATAGGGTTAAAGACATTAAAATGGCTTCACCTGATATAACAAACGAAACTACCGATAATCTGCAGGATAGCCTGGTGATCCCCGGCTATGTTTCCAATCGGTCGGAGGGAGTGTTTGTTAACTTGCCGAATTTGTATTTGGCCGGTGGTTTCGATATTTTCGTAAACCGCATGTTTACCGGGGATTCGCGATTTTTGAGGCTGGATTATGACGCTTTTTTAAAGCTGATTTATGATGCTGAATGGCTGGCGAAAATGCAGAGCAAGTGTGTCGAGATAAAAATTGCTGATGGCATCGTCCGTTTTTTGCCGCAACGCCGGGCGCTCTACAAGTCGGTGAAGTTGCTTGATGGCGGAAAGCACGCCGAGTATGTTTTTGAACCGGTCAGTATCGAGATAGCTTACGAAGAGCCGGTTTACGGCGAACCGGGTGAAGACGGTGTCGCGCCGATCATCCGGCAGGAAAGCAAGATCAGGAAGGAGCCGGCCAAGCTGGACTTCGATGAATTCGTCGCCGATATGTGGACAAAGGAAGTGAAATACGGCATCGATGCGGAAGCAGTGCGCAAGGTCATCGCGGATGGCACAACCAGCCGCATGACAATTGCCAATTATCTTGAGCCCACGAATGGGCGCGATGCAGAAATTCAGGAGGTGTGCCCCGGCCTGCACCGCGATAATTCGCCTAAAATCCTGTGGAACGGTAAGGCCGATTTGCGTGCCTTCAAGAATCGCTTCCCCCAGATAGCCAGGGGCGGACGCTTGCTCAAGAAAATTCCGAGGGTGTTGGGCAAACAGGGGTACAAGGTAACAGGCGAGATCATCGAACCAACCATTCCGAGAGACCTGGATCTTCCCGCGCTTGCATCGCTTGGAACTGCGGTAGTGCAGGAAAAAGATGGCGAATATATCGTCGCGACGATGGATGGTTTCCTGACTATCGACACCAAATCGAACCTTATTTCGGTCGCCGAAAAAATCGAGACTGATGCCGGCATCAGCATGAGAACTACCGGCGATTTGACATTGGGCGTAGATGAATTCGTCGAGCATGGCGAAGTGCAGGAAGGCCGTGTGGTGGAAGGCAAACACATGACTTTCACAACCGATGTTTTTGGCGACCTGATTTCGTTGGGTGGCAATATCCGCGTTGAGGGATGCCTGGCTATCGGGCGCGCAGAATCGCTGGGGGGGAATATCACCGTGGGGCGCGCCTCCCGCGCCGTAATTCGTGCGCGTGATGGCGAAGTGACAGTTAAATTCTGTGAAAGCAGCACAATTATCGGCAAGATAATCCGCATCGAGCGTGCGGTGAATTGCGAAATTATCGGTGAAGAGGTATATATTGACGCTGCGGAGGGATGCATAATTGCGGCGATGTCCGCTAAGATAATATCCGCTGGCGAGAGCAAAAACAGGGAGACCTTGATAACCATATTGATTCCCGATTTATCGGAATTCGACCAGTGCATTACAAATTTGCAAAAGAAAATTGCCGATTATCATGCAAGTATTGCAACCAAGATGCGGGAAATCGAGACGGTAAAGTCTGAACCGGAATTTGCAAAATATCTGTCCTTGGCCGAGAAAATCAAAAGCGGTGCAATCAAGCTGACACAAGAGCAAGCCGTAAATTGGCAGAAATTGGTAACAAAAAATGCCAAAATGACCGATCACATAAACAGATTGAACGGCCAAACAACAGTGTTTGAGCGCTCGCTCAGGGAAACAGAGGAAGAGCTTGCTTATGTCACCCGCGACCGCGACGCAACAGGAGAAGGCATTGCCTGCGCGATAGATAATGTCGTCGGCCTAACCACCGGGCAAACATTGAAATCCGCTAACGGGGTGGAAATTTTCAGCGGTATGTCGGGTAACGACATCAGGATGTTTTTGCAAAAAGTAGACAGCCAGAAAGCGCGGATTTTTGCGAAAGATGACGGCTCGATCGAATGGAAATATAAGGAACCGAAAGATACCTGATTTGCAAACAGCGGAGACTTCCGTGTTTAGTCAAATAAAGAGCTGAGATGGACTTGAAGGAAACCTGTTTGGATACGGCCGTGGTGTATGAAGGCAACTTCATCAAGGTGCGCAAGGATCATGTGCGCGTGCCGGACGGTCGGGTGCACACCCGGGAATACATCGTCCATCCTGGAGCTGTAGCAGTGCTGGCGCTGCTGGATAATGGCAGGCTGGTGATGGAGCGCCAGTTCCGCTATGCACCACAGCGCGAGTTCATCGAATTGCCTGCAGGCAAAATCGACCCCGATGAAGATATCCTGCTCACCGCACAGCGCGAACTGCTGGAAGAAACCGGCTATGCAGCCGGCGAGTGGACCCACCTTGCCACCACTTGGCCTTGCATCGGCTATGCCGACGAACACATCGAGTATTTCCTGGCGCGCGGCCTTACTTATCAAGGCCATCGACTCGACGACGGCGAATTTCTCGAAGTGTTCGAGCTATCACTTGCCGAAGGGATAGAGTGGATCAGGCAAGGCAAAATTAACGACAGTAAAACCATCGTCGGCCTGTTCTGGCTGGAAAAACACCTCAACAACTGGCGCTAACCCCTGAAGCTTATGCACTGAACTGGTGCAAAACAGCAATGCACTGGCAATAATACGCACCAATTTTTCTTGCACAAAATGGCTTATGGTTAATACCATATTATTTTTATTAATAATAATCAATACATTACAATTATGGAACACATATTGCATACACCCCTGTGAATCACACCAAAGGAGATATGCATGGAAAACTTGAAATTCAGCAATGACGTTCTATTTGTACTGCTCGGCGCGATCATGGTATTGGCAATGCACGCGGGCTTTGCTTTTCTGGAATTGGGCACGGTACGCAAAAAAAACCAAGTCAACGCACTGGTCAAAATCCTGACCGATTTTGCGGTTTCCACCCTGGCGTATTTCTTCATCGGCTATAGTCTTGCTTATGGTGTGCATTTTTTCACCGGTGCGGAACAGCTTGCGCAAAAGAGCGGCTACGACCTGGTGAAGTTTTTCTTTCTGCTTACCTTTGCCGCCGCCATCCCCGCCATCGTTTCCGGCGGCATCGCCGAGCGCGCCCGCTTCAACCCGCAACTGGCCGCCACCTTCCTGCTGGTCGGCTTTATCTACCCGATTTTTGAGGGCATCGCCTGGAATGGCCGCTTCGGCGTGCAAGAATGGCTGACTGCGACATTCGGCTCACCGTTTCACGACTTCGCCGGTTCGGTGGTGGTGCATGCGGTGGGCGGCTGGATCGGGTTGGCGGCGGTACTGTTGCTCGGCGCGCGGCGCGGGCGTTACAACAAAGAAGGGCGCATCGCCGCGCACCCTCCTTCCAGCATCCCGTTCCTCGCCTTGGGCGCGTGGATACTCACGGTTGGGTGGTTCGGCTTTAACGTGATGTCTGCGCAGGAAATCGGCAAGATCAGCGGCCTGGTCGCAGTCAATTCTCTGATGGCGATGGTGGGCGGCACACTGGCTGCGCTATGGGCAGGCAAGAATGATCCCGGCTTCGTGCATAACGGCCCGCTGGCCGGGCTGGTGGCGATCTGTGCCGGTTCCGACTTGATGCACCCGATCGGCGCATTGCTGGTTGGCGGTGTGGCAGGCGTATTGTTCGTGGTGATGTTCACCCTGACACAGAACCGCTGGAAGATCGACGACGTGCTCGGCGTGTGGCCGCTGCATGGCCTGTGCGGCGCATGGGGAGGAATCGCCGCCGGTATCTTTGGCCTCAAGGCATTCGGCGGCATCGGCGGCGTCAGCTTCATGGCGCAACTATGCGGCACGATGCTGGGCGTGGCTATCGCCTTCGCGGGAGGCTATCTGGTGTATGGTGCATTAAAGAAACTAACCGGCATCCGCCTCGATGCGGAAGAAGAATTCAATGGTGCAGATTTGAGCATCCACAAGATCACTGCCACGCCGGAACGCGAATCGGGCTGGTAAATTCCCTGATCGGAAACAATAAAGTCTGTCGGATAACTAATAAACCACCCCGCCGCAAGCAGCGGGGTATTGGGTAGGGTGGATAAAACGCCAAAGGCGTGTATCCACCGCCTGTTTCGGTGGGTTCGCGCTACGCACTTAATCCACCCTACAAAAAACATTGCGCCGCAAGCGGCTATTGCCACTCCCCTTGACACCTCATCACCCATCCCCTAGAGTTCACGCCACTTGCGCAACCGCCGCAACAAAACTGCGCCGCAAAGCACGGCGCGGACACGGCGGATAATCAGCATAGGAGGCTGGCGTAAACCCCTTACCAATCCCCTCTCCCGCTTGCGGGAGATAACCAGCGACTTGGTCGCGGTTGTTGGCGACCTAGTCGAATGGCTAGTAGTTCCATCAGGGTTAGGGAGAGGGCGTTTTTCCGCGCACAGCGGGTTTGTTATTAAGGGAATAACAACTGCAAGCCTCCATCCTTCTCGTAATTGTGATACTCGCGCAGCGAGCCCACATCCCCCTCTCCCGCTTGCGGGAGAGGGCTGGGGTGAGGGAAAACGGGTATGCCCGTTCGTGACGCATGGGCGACTGCCCATAACAGCCCACATGCGATGTTTGGCTTCTACTGTTCGAATTCCTGAAAATACTTTCGTAAAAGAGAAAACCCAGCAGATTGCTCCACTGGGTTTTCGGATACAGACTCAACCTTTCGGTTGATCTTTATTGTAGCAACGGCTCTCACCCCGGATGATCTACTACAACGGCTTCATTATCGCGGAGAACACAATGACAAGCAAGCAAGAAAATCTCGGTGCAC
Organism: Gallionellales bacterium GWA2_55_18; assembly: GCA_001801055.1. Lineage (GTDB taxonomy): Bacteria > Pseudomonadota > Gammaproteobacteria > Burkholderiales > Gallionellaceae > Gallionella. The sequence continues at coordinate 18,011 of MGWP01000051.1, forward strand.
TGACTTTCGGATTGGACATCGGTATTGCTTCAGTTGGCTGGGCGGTGCTGGGTGAAAACCGCATTATCGACCTTGGGGTGCGATGCTTCGATGCAGCCGAAGATAAAGATGGCAAACCGAACAATCAAACCCGAAGAGGCGCGCGAGTATCACGCAATCGCTTTCACATGCGCACTTGGCGGCTGAAGCGGCTAACTCGTTTATTTCGAGATGTTGGCTTGCTTTCAAAAGAAGAAATCAAGCAGTTATTCTCTGCCACACGCCAGAAAAATCAGCCTCAGCTAGTCAGCCCATGGTCATTGCGCGCAGAAGGCTTAACACGAAAGCTCACTCAGCAAGAATGGGCGCAAGTTATTTACTACTTCGTCAAACATCGCGGCTTCAAGTTTTTCAGCAAAACCGAAGACCCACGAAGTTCATCTGCTGACAACGAAGCCACTTCCGTTGAGCAAAAAGAGCGTGATGGACTGCGCGATGGCTTGGAATACACCGGGAAAATTCTCAAAAAATATCCGCAGTTTGAAACCATCGGTAACGCCGCCCACCACCTCGCCAACGCACAGCAAGGAAGCGACGGCATTTACCGAGACAAAGATGGCAAACTTCTCGAAGCCACAGACTGCGAGGAATTCCAAGAATCATTTCGCAACAAGAGCAAGAGTTATCGCCACGCATTCCATCGGGATGACTTGATGGACGAGCTGAACAAGCTGTTTGAGGCACAACAACAGCCACAATTTTCCAACCCCTTTGCCAACCTCGTTCTTCGCGAAGATATAGACCGATTACGCGAAGTGCAAATCAGCTCGGAAACAAGGACTGTTGGCCCTACGTTCCACGATCAAGTATTCGCCCTGCTCGAATTGCAACATCCGCCGATTTACACGTCACAAATGGATGCGCTAATCGGAAAATGCGAACTGGAAAAAAACGAACTGCGCGCCGCAAAAAACACCTTCTCGAATGAGCGCGCAACTTGGTTACAAACCATCAACAACCTGCGCATCAAACGCAACGGCAAGGAAGATACTCTCTCACCAGACGAACGCGCCCTTCTCATCAACCTCCCATACACACAAGCCAAATTAACCTTCAAACAAGCAAGAGACGCACTGAGAGCGAGTTTGGGATTCCCAGCACATTGGCGTGAAGCAAGCTTCACCAAAGTTACATATCGCAATAAGCGCAAAGACGATGGAAGCTGGATCAATGTCGTAGCTGCCGACGGATCAAATATTTCATTAGGCAAGTACGGGCAAGACGATGTTCGTAAAAAAGCAAATAAGGAACTCAAGAAGCGACTTGAAACAGGCACGATGACTTTCGCAGAACTGCGCCAATTATTCGAGTTGAAAGAAGGCGAGGCTTTCGAGCACATATGTAACGAAGCTGAAATTGTTCCCGCTTCGTTGGAAACCACCTACACCATTCCTGATGGCAAAAAGACATTCATCAAATTACTACCCGCCAAAAGCAAGAAGCCTATCACCCTTAAAGGCAGAGCGATGAAGGCACTCGCGGATTTAAGCAGTGAAAATCTGAATGCCACGCTTGCCGATCTCAGGCTGGCAATCGAACAAGCAGATCGTTTGGAAGCGGGCTGGCAATTTGAATACAGCCGCAAGGATTCAACGCCCATCAAACTAGAAAATGAGGCGACAACTCAAGTTCCAATTGAATACGAAGACGCACAGAAGGCAGAAGAAGAAACTCTCATTGAACTCAAGGGATGGCACACCTTTAAGCGCGCTCTGGAAACTGAGTGTTCTGACTGGTGGGCAAACCTGCAAGTCGCATATCTCGATCCGCAGTCCGATGCCGGGCAAGCTGCGGCCATACAACTAGATGCAATCGCCGAATTGCTGACCAAAGCGCAGACCGATGCCGATGTAGAAAAAGGGTTTGCCGCGTTGGCTCTTACCGCAAGCCAGATTCAGGCATTGGAGCGAGTGCGCTTCAAGCAATATCGCAACCTCAGCCTCATAGCATTGCGCAAAATTCTACCTAGTCTTGAAGCTGGGAAGAGCCGCACAGAGGCTTGCAAAGATGCAGGCTACAAAACTGAAACTCACCAGCGCAGCAAACATTTACCGCCGCTGGAAACTTATCTTTACGAGCGCGTCCGCCACGGCAAAAAAACCAAATACACGGAACTGCGCTACAAGGATTTAACCAATCCTGTGGTGGCTCGCGCATTCAATCAAGCGCGGCTGATACTCAATGCGCTGATAGACCGATACGACCAGTCACCTGCCTACGTGCATGTAGAACTCGCACGTGACCTCGCAAAGTCAAAAGAAAAGCGCATAGAAGACAAAAAACGGCAGGACGAAAATCGCAGCAAACGAGAATCCATTCGGGGAAATTTTATAGCGACCTACAAGATCGACGAGCCGACTTCAACGCAAATACTCAAGGAACGGCTTTACCATGAGCAGGGTTGCAAGTGCATTTACACGCTAGAAGAACTTGATTTAAACCGCGTAGTTGACGACCCTAACTATGCGCAGATTGACCACATCTGGCCTCGCTCACTCACCTTTGACAGCAGCATGGAAAATCTTGTGCTCGTTCATGCTCACGCCAATCAAGACAAAGGTAATCGCATTCCATACGATTTCATCAATCAGAAATATGGTAAAGAGCATTGGCGCAGAGTGATGGCGTATATTTTGGGCTGCAAAGGCATAGGCGGTAACAAACAAAATCGCTTGATTACCAAAGAACTGGATGCCGACGAATTCAGTGCGCGCAACTTGGTGGATACCCGCTACGCCACTCGGTTGTTCGCGCGCATGGTGCGCGATCATTTGCTATTCGATGGTCAGGTTGAAGACAAAATTGAAGACATTGACCCATCGGAAAGTGGAAAATCTAGGCTTGAGAAATTTCACAAAACTCGCGTCCGCACACCGCAAGGTGGCCTAACTGCTTTTTTACGGCGCGGCTGGCTAAACGACATTAAAGACCGCGAATCAAGCGACAAACACCATGCGCTGGATGCATGCATCGTTGCGACATGCACACCAAAAGTCATCAACGAAGTCAACAGTTATTTCGCCAATGAAGAGCAAGTACCAAGCCGATTCAAAAGACTCGCTGATGGGAAGTATGCAGATAAAGGTAATGGTGGCGAAATCATCAGCAAACAGGAAGCTCGCGAGCGCGGCCTCTACCTGCCGCCGCCATGGGATCACTTCAGAGCAGATTTTTTTGAAAAATATGAAGCCATTATGGTTTCGCGGGTCGTGCGCAAGAAACGAAGCGGGGAGTTACACGATGCCAATCCATTAGCCTTCCGAAAACTCTCCATTCCACTTGTTGATCTTAGCGAAGATATGCTGACTTCGTTATCCATACCCAAAGAATTTCGAATTAAGCACCAGGAGATTTTGGATGATCTCGCGAAAAAATTGATCCACCACGGCGGCGATGCCAAAATAGCGTTCGATCAACCGCACGAGATCATTGATCGCAAGGGAAACATCCAACATATACGCTCAATTTCGTTACCTATAGTCGGACTACCAGCGCCATATCTTGAAGCACGGCTAAAACCACTTACCAAGAAACAAAAGCAGTCCGCCCTGCTGGAAGATAATCGTCGCAATCACCAGCGCGTACTGCTGTGCAATCTCACCCTTGAGATGCTGGACGATGCACGGCTTGGCAGTGGCTACCTTAACCGTAATAAGAAAGTTATTGATGCGCTTAAAGCCTGTCTAAAACACTTCGACGGCGACAGCCGTAAAGCATTCTCAGATGGTTTTGTTATTGATGGCGGAGATGGGAAAGCGATTCGATCCATTCGGTTGCCGTTGTGGTCTGATGAAGTTTCCGTCCAAGCCCACAAATCAGCCCCTCTAACGAGCTTGAGCTTGGATAAACTTGATCCGAAGAAATTGGGGGCAACTTACTATCACCGCAACAAAAAAGTCATTGACGCACTCAGAGAGCGGTTAAATGAATTCGGCGGAAATGCAAAGAAGGCATTCTCTACTGAGAGACGCAAGGATGGCGAAGCCAATGTCGAAAACAAACCGAAAACACGCAAAGATCGCCCGTTCGATCCAAGCGACTATGGAAAGCCTGGTCCGATTATTCGTTCTATCCGTTTGCCGGAATCATGCGGATTGGGCACAGACATCAGGAACGGGATTGCAAAGCTTGGTGCAAGCCAGAAAACAGAAGTGTATTGGACTGGCACCAACTATTTTTTCCGAAACCGATACGGTCTGGATGATGAACAAGTTCGCGGGATTTCAGAACCACCCTCGGATAGCAAGATACTTTTCATCCTGACCAAGAACGATTATGTGCGTATCGTCTTAAAGGACGGCGGGATTAAAGAAGGATATTTTGTCTTCTACCCCGAAGATGGTCGTATGCAAGTTCGTCGGCACGACTTGCCGAAGATCATTGACTATGTAGCACATGAAACTGAGGAGCCATCAGAAGGTGAGGAAGAATCTGGGGAAACCATCGAGCCGACGAATGGAAATAAGAAAAAGAAAGTGGTTCTCGCATGGCGCATTCCTGAAAGCCAGATCGTAAAAATCAGTAAATTCAAAGTCGGTGTGCTGGGCGACTTGACTCTAATCGCTGACTCAATGCCTCATGGTCTGGCGTAGCGTAGTCATTTCGCGCCCCGCCAAGCTGCGGCGCGAACAATTCCGGCTTGCCGTCGAACAGGAGCAAACTGCCTTCGTGCCGTTCGAGGACATTGCGGTGATTGTGCTCAATCATCGCGAGATCACGCTGACCCATCCGGTGCTATCTGCCTGCGGCGAATACGGCATCAGCCTGTTCGCCACAGGCGACACGCATCATCCCAGCGGAGTATTTCTACCTTTCCTGCCGCACTCACGCGCCACGCGCTGGCTACGCTTGCAACTGGATTTGCCGCGCCCTGTTGCCAAGCAGGCTTGGGCATCCATCATCCGCAAGAAGATCGGCAATCAAGCCGCCTGCCTGCGGCTGGTTGGGCGCGATGGGGCGGATCGGCTGGACTCTTACGCACGGCGGGTGCGCTCCGGCGATGCAGGCAATCTGGAAGGACAAGCCGCCGCTTTTTATTTCGTCCAACTTTTCGGCAAGGGATTTCACCGTGAACAGGCACGCTTCGCCAATGCCGCGCTGGATTACGGCTATGCGATTTTGCGCGGAACCATCGCGCGCGGCCTAGTGGCGCACGGGCTGCTGCCTACGCTGGGGCTGTTTCATGCCAGCGAACAAAATGCCTTCAATCTGGCCGATGATGTAATCGAGCCGTTCCGCCCGCTGGTGGATTTATTCGTAACCAAAATGATGCCGCAACCCGACGACGAATTGCACCCGGAAAACAAGGTAGCTCTGGTCGGTTTGCTCAACACGGATATTGGCATGCCACGCGGAAAGATGTCTGTGCTTTCCGCTATCGAACACACCATAGAAAGCCTTGCCCGTGTGTATGACGGCGGCAGCGATACGCTGCTGGAATTGCCCACACTCATTGGGCTGGAACAGCACCGCTTAGAGTGCTGAACCATGAGAAGACAGCCGCCCATCCCGGTTTTGTCATTCCCGCGAAAGCGGGAATCCAGTCTGAATAAAAGCGCTGGATTCCGGGTCAAGCCCGGAATGACGGGGTAAAAATGAGCGAGGAGACACGACGGTTCATGCGCCTGCTTGTTCTCTTCGACCTGCCCGTTGTCACCAAGGCCGAACGCCGTGCCTATACGGTATTCCGCCGCTTTCTCATCAACGATGGCTACGACATGATCCAGTTCTCGGTGTATGGCCGCATCCTGAATGGCAATGACGCGCTGGAAAAACACATGAAACGGCTGGTGAACAGCCTGCCGCCAGAAGGCTCGGTAAGATGCCTAACCGTGACCGAGAAACAATACGCCAGCATGAAACTATTGGTTGGCCTGCCGCTTTTTCAGGAAAAAGCACTCAAAGTTAATCAAATGCTGCTGTTTTAGACAGTGATTTTTCAAGCAGAACGCCCGCCCAGATTAAGCTGGGCGGGCGTTTGCGTAAAAGCTATTGTAGAGCATCCGGGGTGAGAGAGGGAGCTACAACAGAAATTGCAGAAGAATGTCTGAAAGTTGGATTGTAGAGCATCCGGGGTGAGAGAGGGAGCTACAACTACCGCTGCGGCCTTCTTCTCGTTCCATGAATTGTAGAGCATCCGGGGTGAGAGAGGGAGCTACAACCCTGCTTCTGGTGTGGCATGGTAAACGCCGATTGTAGAGCATCCGGGGTGAGAGAGGGAGCTACAACAAAAGACTGGCTGGGATAGAGAGGATTTTGATTGTAGAGCATCCGGGGTGAGAGAGGGAGCTACAACCAGAATGCGCTGCTCAAGTCGGCGGGTCATATTGTAGAGCATCCGGGGTGAGAGAGGGAGCTACAACTTCCGCATCGGTAGAGGCTTCGGCTTCAGGATTGTAGAGCATCCGGGGTGAGAGAGGGAGCTACAACACTCGTGGAAACGTAAAGGCCAAACTCATTATTGTAGAGCATCCGGGGTGAGAGAGGGAGCTACAACGACAGGTGCGGGTTGTCAGCGGCGGATTCCATTGTAGAGCATCCGGGGTGAGAGAGGGAGCTACAACAGAACGACGAGGGACGGATTACCACGGTATATTGTAGAGCATCCGGGGTGAGAGAGGGAGCTACAACGTGTGGGAGCGACGCTATGACAACCAAAGAATTGTAGAGCATCCGGGGTGAGAGAGGGAGCTACAACAGGTTGCCGATACTGCCAGTTCGATAGCGAATTGTAGAGCATCCGGGGTGAGAGAGGGAGCTACAACGCGCAGACCTACTTGCAGGAAGGGCGTAGCATTGTAGAGCATCCGGGGTGAGAGAGGGAGCTACAACGGGTAGCGAGCGACGGCGGCGGATGAATGGATTGTAGAGCATCCGGGGTGAGAGAGGGAGCTACAACGTTGAAATTGGCATCCATCCAGATGAAACGATTGTAGAGCATCCGGGGTGAGAGAGGGAGCTACAACCTAGTCATTAACGGCCAGCGTGTAACTCAAATTGTAGAGCATCCGGGGTGAGAGAGGGAGCTACAACTATGCCCCAACCAACCCTGCTGGTGGCGGCATTGTAGAGCATCCGGGGTGAGAGAGGGAGCTACAACGCTGGATTCGAGAAGCTGTACGGAACCGAGATTGTAGAGCATCCGGGGTGAGAGAGGGAGCTACAACGCTAACGTTGTATTCTCCGTCATTGTGTGAATTGTAGAGCATCCGGGGTGAGAGAGGGAGCTACAACATCGCCTGATGGAACCTGTCACCTTGGCATATTGTAGAGCATCCGGGGTGAGAGAGGGAGCTACAACTGATCGCATCGCCCATCACCTGAGCAAAGCATTGTAGAGCATCCGGGGTGAGAGAGGGAGCTACAACGCAAGAACCAGAGCAACCTCTGGCTCTTGAATTGTAGAGCATCCGGGGTGAGAGAGGGAGCTACAACTTGATTGTAGTTGATGAGGCACAGCGTCATATTGTAGAGCATCCGGGGTGAGAGAGGGAGCTACAACTTTTTCGGCACGGGTGCGCAGCTCTTCTTCATTGTAGAGCATCCGGGGTGAGAGAGGGAGCTACAACTCGACGAGCTGCCATCGCGCGCGCTCGGGGATTGTAGAGCATCCGGGGTGAGAGAGGGAGCTACAACTGACCACGCGGTACAGGTTCACTAGTTCGCATTGTAGAGCATCCGGGGTGAGAGAGGGAGCTACAACGCGCAGTATGATGGAGTCAACCATCCCGGTATTGTAGAGCATCCGGGGTGAGAGAGGGAGCTACAACAGTTCAGGTGGTGGAAGTGGTACCGGCGCAATTGTAGAGCATCCGGGGTGAGAGAGGGAGCTACAACGATCATCCCGATCTCTTCGCCGACCTGTAGATTGTAGAGCATCCGGGGTGAGAGAGGGAGCTACAACGTCAAAACAATGAATCGTTATATCTAACTTATTGTAGAGCATCCGGGGTGAGAGAGGGAGCTACAACGGTTTAAATTGAAGCTCGATGGCTTGCGCTATTGTAGAGCATCCGGGGTGAGAGAGGGAGCTACAACGCTCGCCGACATCTTTGCTGTGATGCCGGAATTGTAGAGCATCCGGGGTGAGAGAGGGAGCTACAACTCGCAGCGTTGGGGCGAAGTGCTGCTATTAATTGTAGAGCATCCGGGGTGAGAGAGGGAGCTACAACACCAAACTCTGGTGTCAGCGTGTTCTCGACATTGTAGAGCATCCGGGGTGAGAGAGGGAGCTACAACTCGGGAAGATCGCCGGGTTGGTGGACATGCATTGTAGAGCATCCGGGGTGAGAGAGGGAGCTACAACACATTATTAGTATACCTCAAGGTAGGCAAGATTGTAGAGCATCCGGGGTGAGAGAGGGAGCTACAACTGGGAAATCACCAAGCCGGGCAAGCGCGATATTGTAGAGCATCCGGGGTGAGAGAGGGAGCTACAACCGAAAACTGTAGTTCCAAACTGCCAAAGCGATTGTAGAGCATCCGGGGTGAGAGAGGGAGCTACAACGGCGATCAACGCCAGCCCGGCACCGGTCGGATTGTAGAGCATCCGGGGTGAGAGAGGGAGCTACAACGCATCTTGGAATGGGCGGACTGGCGCTTGGATTGTAGAGCATCCGGGGTGAGAGAGGGAGCTACAACGTGCGCGCCGGCCGCTTCGTGCCTGATTTCATTGTAGAGCATCCGGGGTGAGAGAGGGAGCTACAACGGACGGATTCGCATCAGAGGTCGAAGTGATATTGTAGAGCATCCGGGGTGAGAGAGGGAGCTACAACGGCCAAAACGAATACCCGCTCTCTGCGATGATTGTAGAGCATCCGGGGTGAGAGAGGGAGCTACAACTGGCCTGCCGGAACAAGTCTGGTCGGCCCTATTGTAGAGCATCCGGGGTGAGAGAGGGAGCTACAACCGGCGACGTCGATGTACTGCGGCGACAGTTATTGTAGAGCATCCGGGGTGAGAGAGGGAGCTACAACGCATTCGGCGGGGTATCGAGTGCTATTGCAATTGTAGAGCATCCGGGGTGAGAGAGGGAGCTACAACGGCAAAAATGAAGCAAGACATCAACATTGTATTGTAGAGCATCCGGGGTGAGAGAGGGAGCTACAACCTGACCAACATCGCCGACGGCACGCTGGCGATTGTAGAGCATCCGGGGTGAGAGAGGGAGCTACAACCACAACGACACCGTATGTACCGTGGAACTGATTGTAGAGCATCCGGGGTGAGAGAGGGAGCTACAACGCTGGGACAGCCGACCCCGTAAAGGGGTCATCTGCCCAGCGTTCTCGCTTCGCGAGGTTTTGCAGGAAAGGGCAAATACCTGTTGTACATAATGAGTTATATCTGTGATCGGGAAATACCGATTTCTGATACGTCGTAGATAGCGAGCAGCCAAGCAGCTGGTTAACCCTAGCCCCCCCTTGAAAGGTAGGGAGCAAAACAGAAGCGACCGCAGTCCATATATTCTTCAGTTTAAGAATGTATAATGGACTGGTCGAAACTTTTGCAAGAGGGCATGATGGAAACAGCATGGACAAAGCAACTGAGTGTCGGGAATGCGGTTATCGATTCCGAACACCAGAATTTGATAGTCATGATCGACCGCATAGAATCCATGATTAAAGCGAATGAAGCCTCCGCCCTTTCACAAGAACTTGAGCGTTTGGAACATGGCTTATGTGTCCATTTTATAAATGAGGAAAGGCTTGCGAAGGCGGTTAATTTCCCTTTTGACAAAAATAAACAGGAACACAAATTTGTGCTGAAGGAATTCCAGCGCATGAAAGGCGAGTTGCTGGCCCAAAATGGCAAATGGACTGACAGCGCGGCAACACATTATTCCAATTTCCTGAGCGACTGGTTAACTGGCCACATCATGAGGGAAGATATGCTGATGAAACCAGTGCTGCAAACATACGACTATAAATTCTGGCCCGGCGGGAACGAGGGCGATACCAACTACACAGCCGGATCTATGGCAAGCCTTTATCTGGAGCTTTTCGGTACGCCTGTGCCCTGATTTACTTATAAGTCGTCTGCCGCACCTTGCGGATCGCAGGCCTGGTTACAGTTTTATGATAAGCCAACAAAAAACCCGCCTGAGCGGGTTTTTTGTTTGAGCGGTTTTTTGCCGACCAGCGAAACCCGGCTAAATTACTTCAGCTTGGTTTCCTTGTATGCAACATGCTTGCGTGCCACCGGATCGAACTTCTTCATTTCGATCTTTTCCGGCGTAGTGCGCTTGTTCTTGGTCGTGGTGTAAAAATGCCCCGTACCGGCACTGGATTCGAGTTTGATCTTTTCGCGCATTGCCGGCTCCTTAAACGTTTACGCCACGGGCGCGAATTTCAAACAACACCGCATCGATGCCATTCTTGTCGATGGTGCGAAGCGCCGCATTGGTCAAGCGCAAGCTGACCCAGCGATTTTCACTTTCAACCCAGAAGCGGCGACGTTGCAGGTTCGGCAAAAAACGCCGCTTGGTTTTGTTATTGGCATGGGAAACATTGTTTCCGACCATCGGGCCTTTTCCCGTCACTTGACAGACACGTGCCATAGTTCTACTCCAACCAGTTTTCAAAAGAGCGCGGATTCTACCGAAAGAATCGGGAATGTTCAACCTGAATTTTACGTACTCTTGGCTGCTGGGCAGCATTGAACGGAATGTTGCGTTACTCGCAATTTGCAATATCAAGTACCAACAAGCCGAAATATATAGATATTTCGACCTATACACATTTATCGGCTAAACGTGTAGAGTCACTTTTCCCTCTCGACAAAAAATATCTCCGCCCCGCCATTAAACAAGGACAGAAAGTATGCATGCCGAGTCAGATATAAAAGCTGCCGAACAAGTGTTAAATGGAATCCATTTACCGCCCTGCCCGGCTTCATTGCTGGCGGCGATGAAAGAAGCGCGATCGCCCGACGCGGATATGGGGCGGATAGTGCGCCTGATCGGGCAGGATGTCGGCTTGTCCGCACCGATGCTCAAACTCGCCAATTCGCCGTATTTCGGCCTGCGCAACAAAGCGTCTTCGGTGCAGCAGGCGGTCGCGGTGCTGGGGCTCAGGAATACGGTCAACCTGCTCAGTAATGTTGCGTTACGCGCCAATGTAGTACCCAAACTGGCTGGCATGGATGAATTCTGGGATCGCTCCAGCATGACCGCTTTGGCCGCATCCCGTATCGCTGCACAGGTTCCCGGCGTATCTTGCGACGATGCTTATACCGTAGGCCTGTTCCACGATTGCGGCGTTCCGGTGCTCATGCAGAAATATCCCGATTACCTCAAGAATGTCGATGACATGTCGCGCATCAGCGGCAATATTTGTGAAACCGAAAACGCCTGTTATTCGACCACTCACGCGGTGGTAGGCAATCTGCTGGCGCGTAATTGGCTGTTACCCCCGAACATGTGCCGCGCGATCCTGTGCCACCACGACCTTACGGTTTTTTCCTCAGCTACCGACCAGAATTCGATTGAGATTTGCAATTGGACAAGCATTGTCCAGGCGGCGGGATATATTGTGGATTCGCATTTGGACTTGCGTAACGATGGGTGGGCGACATGGCAACCGCTAGTGTTGAAACACCTGCAATTTTCCGAACAGGAATTCGGCGAATTGCGTAGCGATATAGTCAGTGCGTTGAGCGAAGATTAGCGGCAGGAAAAGCAGGCAGCTTCCTGCGCTGTTAATCCTCCCGCCGGTGACATGGCGCGAAATCCATACCTGCCAATTTAATTTCCGACCGGACGGGCTTGCCCGATATGTATTCCCTACTGTTTCTTCGAATGGGTGGCTTTAACCTTTCCCAGCCCCGCCATTGCACCCTTTAATTGCGCCTCATTCATTTCACCCAAAGCTTTCAAACCGGCACGCAGCACCTCGCTTTTCTTGACTTGCAGCCCGGCCTTAAGGCATGTTTCCTTGATTTCAGCAATCTTCTGATACTCGGCTTTAGGCATGGAGAAACTATCGTGCACCACTTTCACTTTAGATGCCTTTTCAGTTTTTTTCGCCGCCGGTTTCGGCATCACCACAGCTTTTTTGGCTGTTGGCTTTGCGGCAGGTTTTGCCACTTTTTTTGCCGTAGCGGGAGCCTTATCGATTGCAGTTTTTTTTGCTTCAGTCTTATCGGTAGTCATTTTTCCCTCTCAATTATGTAAAGTGGCGCGAACAGTATATGCAATACCCGCCAGGAATAAAACTGTAATATTTGCAGCCTGGTTTTGCGGCTGCATATCGAGGCGCGCTTAACGCCGGAAAGGTTGCTACGGCTTATGTAATAGCATAGGGTTCAGTTTGATTGCCTTGCTGTTCGCCCGTACCAACCCTGCGTGGCATTGGCGATCTTTACCACCAGCAACATCACCGGTACTTCGATCAATACGCCGACTACCGTGGCCAGTGCCGCGCCGGACTGGAAGCCGAACAGGCTGATGGCTGTGGCCACGGCCAGTTCGAAGAAGTTGCTCGCACCGATCAGTGCCGACGGTGCGGCGACGCAGTGCGCCACGCCCAGGCGGCGGTTCAGCCAATAGGCCAGGCCGGAGTTGAACAACACCTGAATCAGAATCGGCACGGCGAGCATGGCGATCACCAGCGGTTGCGCGACGATGGCATTGCCCTGCAATGCGAACAGTAGCACCAGTGTCACCAGCAGCGCACCCATCGAGAACGGTGCGATGCGCTCCATCGTGTGCCCGAACCCGCTTTCGCCTTTTGCCAACAAGTGGCGACGTAACAACTGCGCGATGATGACCGGGATCACGATGTAAAACACCACCGAGATAAACAGCGTATTCCACGGCACGGCAATGCTGGCGACGCCGAGCAATAACGCCACCAGCGGCGCGAAGGCGAAGATCATGATGGCGTCGTTGAGCGCCACTTGCGACAGCGTGAAGTAGGGATCGCCTTTCACCAGATTGCTCCATACGAACACCATCGCGGTACAGGGTGCTGCAGCCAGCAGAATCAAACCTGCGACATAGCTGTCGAGCTGCTCCTGCGGCAGATAGTCGGCAAACACATGGCGGATGAACAACCAGCCGAGAAAAGCCATCGAAAAAGGCTTCACCGCCCAATTGACGAACAACGTGACGCCAATACCGCGGCTATGCGCCTTCACCTGGTGCAGCGCGCCGAA
>MGWP01000051.1:31525-69190 GCA_001801055.1 Gallionellales bacterium GWA2_55_18
CAGTGCGCGGTGGCGGGCTTACCCGGCCAAACTGGGCAGGTTTCTCCGGCGGCGTTATCGCAAACGGTGAAGATGAAATCGAACTGCGGTGCGCCGGATGCTACAAACTCATCCCAGCTTTTGCTGCGCAGCCCTTCGATGCCGTGCCCCTGCTGTTGCAGCCATTCCAGCGCATACGGATTGACCCGCCCGACCGGTTTGCTGCCCGCGCTATATGCCTTGAATCTGCCTTTACCCAGGCTATTGAACAGCACCTCGCCCAGGATACTGCGCGCGGAATTACCGGTGCATAACACCAGCACGTTATAAGTTTTATTTTGCAAGGTATGCTCCTTATAAAGAATGACGAAATCAGAATTATTTGAGGCAACCTAATCCGGGTGAACCGGAATTAAAAATTGAGCGCAGTCTTCTCGTAGGTTGGGCAAAGCGCAGCGTGCCCAACAAGCGAAGATATTATTAATGTTGGGCACGCTGCGCTTTGCCCAACCTACGTGCTACGCACTGATTATTTATTTCCCGGTTTGCAGGCATCCGGGTTTCCACCGCAGCAGTTTTCCGTCAGATACGCCACCATGCCGTTCATCACCGTAAAATTCGCCGCGTAATAAATAAAGCGTCCGTCCTGCCTGCTGTCCAGCAGCCCGGCATGACTCAGCGTCTTGAAATGGAACGACAGTGTGGCCGGAGACACTTTCAGCTTTTCGGCCACCTGCCCCGCCGCCAGGCCATCCGGCCCGCGCGCCACCAGCAGGCGGTAAATCGCCAACCGGGTGGGTTGCGCCAGCGCCGCCAATGCCATTACCACTTGAGCCGGTTTCATCATTTTATATTTCCATTGTTAAACAATTATTAAAATGTCAGGTAAGATTAAAGCAAATGTTTTCGGAAAATGCAAAACTACTTTTTCTCAGCGGGCGTGATGCAACAAATCTGCAACAGTGCTTTAACTCAATTGAAACATTCTGCAACTATGCTGCCGCGTATTCCATCCATAGAATATTTACGATGAAAACGCTCCAGGACATATTGAACCAACGCAACCTCTCCGCACTGTTTCAGCCGATCATGGATATTTCCAGCGGTACGTTTCTGGGCTTCGAGGGGCTGATACGCGGCCCGGCCAATAGCCCGCTGCATTCGCCGATCAACTTATTCGGCGCGGCCAAACAGCAAGGGCTTTCTCTGGAAACCGAAATGCTGTGCCGCCAGATTGTGCTGGAATCCTTTGCCGCCCAGAACCTCCCCGGCAAATTATTCCTGAATGTCAGCCCGGATGCCTTGGCGCACCCCAGCTTCAAAAACGGGCAAACGCTGGCTTACCTTGAAAATCTCGGCATCGACCCGCAGCGGGTCATCATCGAAATCACCGAAAATCAACCCACCTTCGATTTTGAGGGGATGCGTAACGCACTGCTGCACTACCGCAGTATGGGATTCCAGATTGCGCTAGACGATTTGGGCGAAGGCTTTTCGAGCTTGCGGTTGTGGTCCGAATTGCGCCCCGAATTCGTAAAGATAGATATGCATTTCGTGCAAGGCATCAATGCCGATCCGCTCAAACAGCAGTTTTTAAGGTCGATCCAAAGCATCGCGCTAAGCTCCGGCACACAAGTGATTGCGGAAGGAATCGAAACGGATGCCGAATTCAGGGTGATACGCGACATCGGCATCGCATGCGGACAGGGCTATTTTATTGCCCGCCCCAATCCCATCCCACCGCTGCACCCGCCCGCCGAAGTCGGTTGTCTGATCAACACCAACTGCACCGTCGAACAACCCTATAGCAGCAAACGCAGCATCACGGTGGAAGCGCTGTTGCGTTATGTGGAACCGTTCCAGCCGGATACCGAGGCTGAAAAAATATTCGCCTGTTTTTCCGCAAATAAAGACTTGCGCGCCATTCCTGTCGTCAAGCATGGGCGTCCCGTCGGATTGATTAACCGGTATGAGTTTGTGGACAGTTTTGCCAAGCCTTTCCGCCGTGAACTGCTCGGTAAAAAGCCTTGCCAGGACATGATGAACGCAGATCCGTTGATGGTGGAAAAATCGACTCCCATCCATGAATTGAGCAGCTTCCTGAGTGAATCCGGAATCGAGCATTTTACCGACGGATTCATCATTACCGAGCAAGGCCGTTACATCGGGCTCGGCACCGGGCAAGACCTGTTGCGCGAAATCACCAATGCGCAAATCGAAACCGCGCGTTACGCCAACCCATTGACCCTGCTGCCCGGCAATGTCCCCATCAATGAGCACATCGATTTTTTGCTGGAATCCGGAAAATCGTTCGCCGTCTGTTATGGCGACCTGGACAACTTCAAACCCTTCAACGATGTGTATGGCTACCGCAAAGGCGATGAGATGATCCAGTTCACTGGCAAGCTGCTCGGCAATGCCTGCGATCCCCAACACGATTTTATCGGGCATATCGGCGGCGACGATTTTATCCTTGTCCTGCAAAGCGCAGATTGGGAAAAACGCTGTAGCCAGGCTCTGACTTCCTTCGCGCAAACATCCCTGGTATTGTTTGAAGCAAGGCATCGTTCTAGCGGCGGCTACTCGAGCGAAGACCGCCAGGGCCGCGTTGTTTACCACCCGCTGCCCACGCTCTCGATTGGCGTAATCTGGGCTACCGCAGAATTATTCCACTCGCACCATGAAATAGCCGAGGCCGCCACGGTCGCCAAAAAAATGGCCAAGAAGAAACCGGGCAACAGCCTGTTCATCGAGCGGCGCGAATTGCCGCAGCCAAAAATGGCTGAAATCTATTATGGATAAACGTCCGCCGGATATCCTGATCGGCGTGTTCCGTGGCTGTCGTCTTGCCTTGCATTTTTTGTGCGGGATGCTGCTGGCGATCTTTTACCCGCATCTGAGTCATAACAGGCAACGCCGCATTCTGAAAACATGGAGCCGACAACTATTGGACATCCTCAACATCGGTATCCGCACCGAGGGGCAACGGCTCGTGCGCGGCGAAAGCGGCTGCCTGGTTGTCGCCAACCATGTTTCGTGGCTGGACATTTTTGTACTGAACGCAGTATACCCATCGCGCTTTATTGCCAAAGCGGAAGTGCGCAACTGGCCGTTCATCGGCTGGCTATGCAAACGTAGCGGCACCATATTCATCGAGCGTGCCATACGCCAGGATGCCTCCTCGGTTAATCTGCGTGTCAGCGCACTGCTCAAACATGGCGTTTGTGTGGGACTGTTCCCCGAGGGCGCCACGACAGACGGAAAACAGGTCGGGCATTTCCACTCGGCGCTCATCCAGCCCGCGATTGATGCCGGAGCAAGGCTTTGCCCGATCGCCTTGCGCTATCACGACGAAGCAGGTGAACTGAGTGCCGCCGCCGCTTTCACCGGCGACACAACACTTGCGCAGTCGATCCGGCAAATTCTGTGTTGTCGGCATCTCAACGCACTGGTTGTGTTCAATCCCGCACTGATTGCTGCCGGCGAGAACCGCAGAGTATTGGCACGCGCTGCACAGGAAGCCATCTCGCAAGGGCTGCAAAAAATTGCCGCTATGCAGCAAGTGCCGAAACAACAGACGACCCCCGCCATTCCTCAAGCGCTACTCTCGGCTCAGTCCGGTTATGCGTCGCTCGTCCTTCCGCTCCCTGACCGGCTATCCAAGTAGCGATTTCACAAACTCTTCATATTCCCGTCATCACCCTGCAACAGGGATTCAATAACCTGCATGCATTCTCAACCAACCAAGGAGATGCCATGCCGGAGCTTAACCGACAAACTCAACCCGCAGTTCAACGCCGCCTGATAACCAATCTGGCACACAGCGAAGCTGAAGTATTAGAAGCCCAACGCCTGCACTACAAAGTGTTTACCGAAGAAATGGGGGCGAACCTGCCCGGCGCAAGCATAGAAATTGACCGCTATGTGAAACGCTTTCTAAAAATATCGGAGCAATTTCTCAAAATATCACCCGGCAAGCCGCGCTTGAATGGGTAGCGTTTTTCAACCGGATATAGGAAGTGCAGGGGGCATGATGAGATTGGAATGGGCAAAACAATTGAGTGTTGGGAATGCGATTATCGATTCCGACCACCAAAAGTTAATCACTATGATCAATTGTGCAGAGGACATGATAAAAAAGAAGGATAACTTCGCCATGTCACTAGCATTTACCCAGATTGAGCATTATTTGCATGTTCATTTTGTGAATGAAGAAATGTTTGCGCAAGCACTCAACTTTCCTTTCGCCCTACACAAGCTGGGGCATCAAAATATGCGGACAGCAATCGATCTCACAAAACATGAACTAAAGAAAAATGGCATAGAGATTACTCCCAAATTCGTAATGGAGCATTACGCTCAATTTTTGCGTAATTGGCTGATCAAACACATCACCGAGGAAGACATGCTAATGAAACCAGTGCTGCAAACCCGCCCTTACGACTTCAAGATTGGCGAAGCGCATTTCTATTGTTGAAGTTAAGCGTTAACCGACCCCATAAACATCAATGAAGGAAAATATCATGCGAGTCAGAAAAATATTGGGCAGGGTAGTAAAAGATGATGTCAGCCACGGTGTCGCCAAGCTGGAAAATAACCACTATGCCGTCGGCCAACTGGCGATTGGACAAATGGTGGCGAGGGGCGCCCAATTTGAAACCCTAGATGCCGCTTTCGACCACTGGCTAACCACATTGCCTATGGAATGGCGGGAATGCAGTAATGAGCAAAGGCGTAGCCCTAGGCAGCAAGGGTTATAGCCACCACTCCGCTTCGTTTGGACCAAAAAGTATTATTTCAAGGAAACATGATGGCCTTAATATGGCGAAAACATTTGAGTGTCGGAAATGCCATGCTGGATTTCGAACATAAAAGTTTGATAGGCATGGTTAACAGTATTGAATACGCGATTAACACAAAGAATCGTTCCACCTTGTTTGTGGCAATTAAATTATTCAAGGATCGTGCGGATACTCATTTTGCAAACGAGGTGCGGTTTGCGCAGGCGCTCAACCTCTCTTTTACGCAACACGAACTGGCGCATCAACATTTGCAAAAAGAGCTTTTGCACACGGTAGGCCAGTTGGCTGTCAAGGTCAACACATGGCCTGAATATGTAATGGATTACTACCCGCAATTTTTGAGGGATTGGTTGATCGAGCATATCACCGATGAGGATATGCTGATGAAACCGGCACTGCAAACCCGCGACTACACCTTCTGGCCCGGCGGGAAAGATGATGAAACAAATCACATTGCCGGGCATACCGCGAACCTTTATCTGCAACTTTAAATCCCGGCAGCGTGTAGTTATCCATCGGCTATCCGGAACCCGGCTTCCCTGTGCGATATATTTTCCAGGCAACCCTGCACTTGTCACAAATCCGTCACTTTTCCTTCATCAATTTTTCACATTGGCTATTTAAGCTGCCGGAGTCGCACTAGGGCGGCTTTTAATTTATTGGGGGATTTACAATGCAAAAAGCAATCACAAAGCAAAAGAAACTCATCGTCGTCGCGCTGGCAGCAGCAGCCTTCTCGGTGCCCGCGTTGGCCGAGACCGGCAATGTGAGCATTTATGGCGTAGCCGACTTGTCATATGATTTCATCAACAACGGCACCTCTGCTGCCGGCGTAGCGGGCGCGAGCAAGAGCAACGTATCAAGCAACATTTCGAAACTGGGCCTCAAGGGTGCGGAGGGACTGGACAACGGCCTGTCGGTAATCTGGCAGATCGAGCAACAGATCAATATCGACAATTCCACAAATGTCGCCAACACATTGGCTTCCCGCAATAGTTTTCTGGGCTTGAAGAGCGACAGCGCAGGCACCGTGCTGCTGGGCCGCCACGACACCCCCTACAAACTGGCTACACGCAAGCTGGATCCGTTCAATGACAGCATCGCCGATGGCCGCGCGCTGATGGGTGCCGTGGCCGGCAAATCCTCCAGTGTGGCTTTTGATGGCCGCCAGGGCGATATCATCTTCTATACCACTCCTGCCATGAACGGCTTCACCGGTTTGATTGCCTACGCCAATCTGGCAGAGGCCAACACCACGGCGACTGCCTCCAAGGACAACCTCCTGAGCCTGGCGGCCATGTACAATGTTGCCCCGTTTGTAGGCTCTTTCGCCTACGAAGAACATAAGCGCGAAACCGTCCGCGCCGGCGGCAAGGAATCGGCCTGGAAGATGGGGCTGGGCTACACGATAGCTGATTTTACTATCGGTTTCGAATATGAGAAATTGAGCGACAATTTGTGTACTGCCGTGGTAGCTGGCGGCTGTGCAGCGATCGGCGCCGACCGTTATGGACACAACGCTTACTTTCTCTCCGGCGTCTACAAAATGGGCATGAACGCCATTAATTTTACCTACGGCAAGGCGGGAAAACTGGCTTCGACCGCAGATAGTGGCGCAAACCAGTTCGGCTTGGGCTACAACTACGGCCTGAGCAAGCGCACCAAGCTGTACGCGATCTATTCCCGCATCAGCAACCAGTCCGGGATCAATTACGGCTTCACCCAAAGCACTGCGGCAGCGGGCACGATCAACGGTACCGGCGCTTCCCCGTCTGTCGTTTCTCTTGGCATAAAGCACACCTTCTGATTGGAACTACTGGTGAAACAACCAGCCGGTACAGTCGATCCGAATGAACTGGCGGGCATCTTCGGGTGCCCGTCTTTATTGGACAAAAGCCCGGAAATAGCTTGGCGGAAAGTATCTTGACCGGGATGGTTTGAAACTGCTATCCCGAATCCGCCCTGTAATATTTCCGTCACACAAATACCCTAACATGCAGGTTCACAACAAAAATATTATTGATTCAAGCTTCATCCCTGAAGCGACACAACCAAATGGAGGCAACATGAACGGCACACTCAAGAAACTCATCGGCGGCATCGCCACAGCAGCAACCCTGATTTATGCTGGCACAAGCAATGCAGCCACAGCCATCACCGGGGCGGGCGCAACCTTCCCCTACCCGATCTACGCCAAATGGGCGGAAGCCTACAAAGCCAAAAGCGGCATAAGCATGAATTACCAGTCCATCGGCTCCGGCGGCGGCATCAAGCAAATCACCGCCAAGACCGTTAATTTCGGTGCCTCCGACATGCCGCTGACACCGGAAAAACTGGATAAGGACGGCCTGATACAGTTCCCGACCGTGATCGGCGGCGTAGTGCCCGTCGTAAACATCGCAGGCGTAGCGGCCAACCAACTAAAGCTGGACGGCGCGACCCTCGCCAGCATCTACCTGGGCAAGATCACCAAGTGGAACGACCCCGCGCTGGTAGCGCTGAACAAGGACATCAAGCTGCCTGCCGACAACATCACGGTGGTACACCGTTCGGATGGTTCAGGCACCACCTTCATTTTCACCAACTACCTGTCCAAGGTCAGCCCGGAGTGGAAATCCGCCGTGGGCGAAGGTACGGCGGTTTCCTGGAAAGCCGGCACCGGCGGCAAGGGCAACGAGGGCGTAGCGTCCTACGTGCAGCGCATCAAGGGCTCCATCGGTTATGTGGAATTCGCCTACGCGCTGCAAAATAAAATGGCCTCCGTGCAAATGAAGAACCGCGACAGCCAGTTCGTCGAACCCGGCGATGCCTCTTTTAAGGCTGCCGCAGCAAACGCGCAATGGGACAAGGCGCCGGGCTTCTACGAAATCCTGACCGATGAGCCCGGCAAGGAAAGCTGGCCGATCAGCGGTGCGACTTTCATCCTGATGCACAAGATGCAGGAAGATGCGGCCATGGCGAGGGAAGTCCTGAAGTTCTTCGACTGGGCCTACACCAATGGCGGCAAGCTGGCTTCCGACCTGGACTACGTGCCGCTGCCGGAAAATGTGCAGAACCTGATCCGCAAGGCATGGAAAAATCAAATCCGCGATACATCCGGCTCGTCGCTGACGAAATAAATGTTCTCTAGGCTATAATCACGGGGGCTGCGAGCCCCCGTTATTTTTCACCCCCGGCTATTTTTCTCACTGACAGGCCCGATTTATGCCGACGTTTCTACGCGAAGCCAGCCTTAAACGGCACACCGTGCTGGATCTGCTGTTCCGCAACCTGACGCGTGTCTCGGCATTCGGCGTGCTGGCGCTGCTCATGGCCATCCTCGCCTCGCTGGTGGTCGGCAGCATGCCCGCCATCCGCGCATTCGGCTTCGGCTTCCTGACCAGTTCCGACTGGGATCCGGTCAGCGAGCAGTTCGGCGCACTGATCCCGATCGTCGGAACGCTGGTCACCTCCGCGATCGCGCTCACGATTGCCATCCCGGTCAGTTTCGGCATCGCCCTATTCCTGACCGAATTATCGCCGCGCGTCCTGCGCCGCCCGCTCGGTATTGCCATCGAATTGCTGGCGGGCATCCCCAGCATCATCTACGGCATGTGGGGGCTGTTCGTCTTCGCGCCGCTGTTTGCCGACCATGTCGAGCCATGGCTCAACGACCACATCGGCACAATGCCGTATATCGGCCCGTTTTTCTCCGGCCCGCCGATGGGTATCGGGGTACTGACCGCCGGCATCATTCTTGCCATCATGGTGATTCCGTTCATCGCGTCGGTGATGCGCGACGTATTTGAAGTGGTGCCCACACTCTTGAAGGAGTCAGCCTACGGGCTGGGCGCGACCACCTGGGAAGTCATGTGGAGAGTTGTACTGCCCTACACCAGGATCGGCGTAGTCGGCGGCATCATGCTGGGGTTGGGACGCGCGCTGGGCGAGACCATGGCCATTACCTTCGTCATCGGCAATTCACACGAACTGAGCAAGTCCCTGCTGATGCCCGGCAACAGCATCGCTTCGGCGCTCGCCAACGAATTCACCGAGGCCTACGGCGAGCTCTACACTGCCGCGCTGATCGAGCTCGGCCTGATCCTGTTTTTCATCACCTTCGTGGTCTTATCGCTCGCGCGCTATATGCTCTTCAAGCTCGGCAAGCGCGAAGGCCAAGCCACATAACGACCGGCCATCATGCTAAACCTGTATACACGCCGCCGCATCGTCAACGCAATCGGCCTCGTCATCTCGATGCTGGCCATGGCGTTCGGCCTGTTCTGGCTGTGCTGGATCTTATGGACATTGCTGGAGCATGGCTTGCCCGCGCTCACCCCGCTGGTGTTTTCACAAATGACCCCGCCTCCGGGCAGTAGCGGCGGCTTGCTCAATGCCATCGTCGGCAGCTTGGCCATGACGCTGGTCGGCACATTGATCGGCACGCCCATCGGCATTCTGGCAGGCACCTACCTGGCCGAATTCGGCCAGCGCGGCTGGCTTGCCCCGATCACGCGCTTCATCAATGACGTGCTGCTCTCCGCGCCCTCCATTGTCATCGGGCTGTTCGTGTACGAAATTTACGTCATCAGGGTCAAACATTTTTCCGGCTGGGCAGGCGCGCTGGCGCTATCCATCATCGTCATTCCCATCGTCATCCGCACCACCGAAAACATGCTGCGCCTGGTGCCGACCACGCTGCGCGAAGCGGCTGCGGCGCTCGGCGCGCCGCAATGGAAAATCATCAACTTCATCACCCTGCGCGCCGCGCGCGCCGGTATCATCACCGGGGTAATGCTCGCCATCGCGCGCATCAGCGGCGAAACCGCGCCGCTGCTGTTCACCGCGCTGAATAACCAGTTCTGGAGCAGCGACATGGATCAGCCGATGGCAAATTTGCCGGTGGTGATCTTCCAGTTCGCCATGAGCCCTTATGAAGACTGGCAAAAACTGGCCTGGGCCGGCGCGCTGCTGATTACCCTCAGCGTGCTGACACTCAACATACTGGCGCGCGTGCTGTTCCGGCAAAAATCCGCCTCACATTAACAAGGGTTCGCAAATGAATGCCGAAAACATCGCCAATCCGCAGATTATTACCCAAAAAACAATCGTTCCCAAAATAATTGTCAGGGATCTCAACTTTTATTACGGCGATTTTTGCGCGCTCAAGGACATCAACCTGAGCATCGCCGAGAAGATGGTGACCGCCTTCATCGGCCCGTCCGGTTGCGGCAAATCCACGCTGTTGCGCACCTTCAACCGCATGTACCAGCTCTATCCCAAACAGAAAGCCACCGGGGAAATCCTGATGGACGGTGCCAACATCCTCGATAAGGCGCAAGACCTAAATATGCTGCGCGCCAAGATCGGCATGGTGTTCCAAAAACCCACGCCGTTTCCCATGTCGATTTACGACAACATCGCATTTGGCGTAAAACTCTACGAGAGCCTCAGCAAGAACGACATGGACGAACGCGTCGAATGGGCGTTGCGCAAGGCCGCGCTGTGGACCGAGGCCAAGGACAAGCTCAAACAAAGCGGCACCAGCCTATCCGGCGGGCAGCAGCAACGCCTGTGTATCGCGCGCGCCATCGCCGTCAAGCCGCAGGTCTTGTTGCTCGACGAACCGACCTCGGCGCTCGACCCGATTTCGACCGCGCATATCGAAAAACTGATCGATGAGTTGAAGGAGGATTTCACCATCGTCATCGTCACCCACAACATGCAGCAGGCCGCGCGCGTATCCGATTACACCGCCTATATGTACCTGGGGGATCTGATCGAGTTCGGCGATACCAGCATGGTGTTCACCAATCCGAAGCGCAAGGAGACGGAGGACTACATCACTGGACGCTTCGGTTAAGCAGGCAGTAAAATGTAGCAGTGAAGGCTCGTGTGTGCAAGCAAGCACGTTATGCCGGAACCATTACACCACCGGCAAACTCGGCTAACCAAGACTACATACAACGCCAACATGAGTTCCATCAATTCGGACACATTTCAGCAGATGCTGCTGCAACTGCGTAATACATTTCTTGAGGGTATGCCCGAAAAACTGGATCGTCTCGAAAATTTGTTGCTTGAAATGGAAAAAAGCGGGGCTGATAGCGAGATATTCAATGAGTTTTATCGCATCGTCCATAGCCTGAAGGGAAGCGGCGGCACATTTGGCCTGCATATCACCACTACCATCTGCCACCAGCTGGAAGATCTGCTGAATACCACTGATGGTGGCACGAAATATACTCCGGCACTCATCGCAATCAGCCTGAATTTCGTCGATCTGCTGCGGCTGGCCGTAGAGCAAATTCACGCGGAAAACACAAGCTTCCCGCAGATTGAAGAACGGCTGGGCGAACTGCGCAAACAACTCACCAAAAAGCCATTCACAGTGCTGCTGGTCGATAACTCGAAGCTATTAACCAAAATTTACCTGCAAGCATTAGCGGAATTACCGGTACGTCCGGTAGTGATGTCCGATGGGCTTCAAGCACTCATGAGGGTACTTACCGAGCCTTTCGATTTACTCATCACCACCAATGAAATTCCTGTGCTGAACGGTGTAGCATTGATTGGCGCCCTCAAGCTTTCCAGTGTCAAGAACCACAACATAAAATCCATCCTGATCACTTCAAATAAAAAAATCGCTACATATCTAAATCGAACTACTGATGCTGACTACATCATCGTCAAGGATGCCAAATTAGCGCAAAATTTAGTCGATGTAACAAGACGCGCCCTTTCCGCCACCAATGATGTCTTACAAACCTAAACCGGGCGAGTCGAAACCAAAAATGGGAAACCGCAGTTGGGATGAAGTGGGGTAAGCAGGCAAGCCGCGTAGCGGATGCTCGCAAATATGGACTTCCAGAGGTGTCCTCCAACTAAAACCGACACCCCTGACCTCAGAAAGTTACGCCAGTATCACTTGATTGCGCCCGGCGTGCTTGGCCTTATAAAGTGCCTTGTCCGCCGCATCGCCCAGTTTGGCGGGGTCGCCAAAGTGCGAAACATCGGCTATCCCGCAGCTGAATGTGGCGGAGAATTCCTTCCCATCCGCCAGATGGCGCAACTGTGAGAAATCTTTGCGGATGGCTTCCAGCACTTTCACTGCCATCGCCCCATCAGTATTGCTCAGGATTACCGCGAATTCTTCGCCCCCATAGCGCCCGACCATATCCGTCTCGCGCAGGCGCTGTTTGAGCAGGCGCGAAAGGCTTTTAATCACGCGGTCACCGGCCTGATGGCCGTAGGTGTCGTTCACCTGTTTGAAGTGGTCAATATCAACCATCGCGAAGGACAACGGTGTTCCCTGCCGTTTTGTCTGAGCCACTTCATGGTCCAACTGATCCTTGATGGCGGTGTGGTTGAGCAAACCGGTCAGGCTGTCGCGCACCATGAAAGAGCGCAGAATAAGGGAACGCCTGATTCGGCTGATCACGGAAGAAACCAGATGTTGCGGTTGTATCGGTTTGGTCAGGAAATCATCCCCTCCCAGGTCCATCGCAAAAAGCTGCTTGTCGAGATCGCTTTCGGCAGAAAGAAATACGATCGGGATGCTGACGAAGGCATCAAGCTGACGAATCACCTTGGCCAATTCCAGGCCATTACATTCCGGCATGTAAATATCGAGCAGGATCAGGTCTGGAGCGAACTCAAGCAGCGGGTGCATCACATCAAGCGGGTTGTTGACCGCTTTCACCACCATTCCGGCCTGCTCCAATACCGTGGCATAATAGGCGGCAAGCACTTCCGAATCTTCAACAATCAAGACCCGGTATGGCGCAGATGGCAAGGTCGAGGTCAGGATGTCAAGCCTGTCAATCAGATTGCCGATATTCACCGGTTTGCTTAGATAGGCAATGCCATTGGCGCGTACCGCTCCCAATCTTGTCGCAAATTCATCATGCACGGTAAGAAAAACCACAGTGACAGGAATATCGCGCCCCTGCTGAATTTCTTCGATAACATGAATACCTCCCCGGCTATCCTCCGGGAAGTTGATGTCCATTAATACCACGGCTTTCGGATTTTGCTGCATGGCAAGGCGAAAATCTGCCAGCTTGTTGAACACGCGCACATCGTAGCCAAAATAACTGAGTTGGATGTTCAGTTCTTCTGCTTGATCATGGTCGTCTTCCACTACAAAAATATGTTTTGAACTGGCAGTGTCCTGGCCGGGTGGCGCAACCGCGATCAATCCGGCCTGATCGCCAACCGGAGCATCCCGGTGCAGGGTTACTTGATGCAATTCACGCATCGATATCTGGATATGGCTACGCTGCTGTGCACTCAACGCTGTTTTTGCCTGTGCAAGCTGCTTGAGATACTCTTCCAGATTGCGCGCCACGTCACTGAGCAATGCAAACCCGAAGGTCTTGCCCGATCCGGTCAGGCTATGCACCATGCGGTGCAAGGTTTCAAAACCCTTCTCATCCCAACTATCCAGGGGCAATTGCTCCCACACCAGCCAGATCTGCTTGAGTTTTTCAGGCAATTGCGCGGCGTAGGCATCGCTCAAGAGGTTTAGCTTTGCTTGCAGTTCGTTCGGATCAGCCATGACAACGCTCCCATATATCCTGCACCTTGCTTGATAACGTCATCGGGTCGAACGGCTTGGGAATGACATCGACCGCACCGAGCTCCTTGTAGCCCGCAACCTCATCTGGCTGAACCTTGGCAGTCATAAAAACTACCGGAGTGGCGGCAAATTGCGGCAGCTCGCGCAATTTGCCCAGCGTGCTCGGCCCATTCATGCCCGGCATCATCACATCCAGCAAAATCAATTGCGGTTGAAAACCGGGAGCACGTTGCAGCGCCTCATCACCCGAGCTGCATATCTCCACGGTAAAACCGCCCAGCGCTTCCAGCGCGAGCCGCGCCACCATCTGTATATCCGGCTCATCTTCCACATACAAAATGCGCGTCAACTTGTCTGCCATTGCTATCCCTTTCTCTTTCCCTTGAGGCACATTGCTATCTTGTCCAGGACGCTGGCCGGGTTAAGCGGCTTGACCACGAAACCGGACGCGCCTTTTTTGATTGCCTCATTAACCCTGTCCATGGTTAATGAGGCGCTCACCATCAGCACAATCGATGCCGGGCTTATTTTGCGAATTTCTTCCAGTGCCTGCAATCCATCCATCTTGGGCATATTGATGTCGAGCAACACCAGGCCGGGCTTATGCATCGCACACAGCGCGATTGCGTCCTGACCATTGGATGCTTCGCCAATCACCGGATAATCCTCGCTGAGCAAGATGAGCTTCAGCATCTCCCGCATCATACTGTCGTCATCCACCACTACTACCGAAGGTTTTTTTGGTTTATTCATTTGAGTTATTCACGGGGCTATTCAATTCCGATCAATCGTTTTATGGTTGCCAGTAACTGCACATTATCAGTGCGTGATTTCACCAGCACCGATTTTACTTCCCGCACATCCTCCTGTGTCATTTCGCTGGCGGAAAACACCATCACCGGGATGGGCGGCATCGCACCATTCAACATGGGCAGCAACTCCATGCCGGAACCATCCGGCAGTGAAACATCAAGAATCACCAGATCATAACTGTTGCTTTCCAACATGAGCCTCGCATCGGCAAGGCTGACGGCATTCTCCAGATAGACTATCTCGCCCAATATCCCATTGATCACCCGAAAAATATCAGTGTCATCCTCGACATGCAGCACCCTGGGGCGCGTATCTGAAAACTGCGACACCGCCTGCTTTATCGCCAATATCATATGATCCTGGTTGATCGGCTTGCTGATCCAGTCAATCACGTTAAATGCTTCGCCGTTCAATTCCTTGCGCCCCTCGGTTGCCTTGGCCGAAACCACCACAATCGGCAAAGTGGCGGTGGCCGCGTTGGTGCGCAGCTCGCGGATCAGCGCGATGCCGTCCTGGTCGGGCAGTCCCACATCGAGCGTCATTGCCGCATATCCGCCCCGTACCAGCAGCTGTTTAGCTTGCGCCGCATTGTAGGCGATATCGGTTGCCAACCCGGCCTGTTCCAGCATTAAGCGCAGCAATGCGGCAATATCGTGATCGTCCTCACAAATCAGCACCCGCTTCCTATGCTCCAGTTTCTTCAAGTCGTGTATTTCCAAATCGGGGCCGAAAACAACAGCATCCCGCCAAACCGGAAACTCGATGAAAAAAACAGTCAGTATATTCGGCTGGGAATCGAAACCGATGCTGCCGCCCATCTGCTCGACCATCGCCTTGGTGATGGAAAGCCCCAGCCCGGTGCCGCCCTTTTTGCGGGTATCTGAAGAGTCGGCCTGGGCAAATTTCTGGAAGATGCGTTCCTTGAATTCGTCCGGGATGCCTAAACCGCGATCCTTCACCTCCACACGGATACGCTCGTCGGCGCGCGTGACCGCAACCGATACTTTGCCACCGGCAGGAGAAAACTTGGCGGCATTCGACAACAGGTTGGCGAACACCTGCATCAGACGGTTCGAATCCACCCTTACCATCGCCTCGGGCAGCACTCTCTCGATCTCGAAGCTCACCTTGAACTGTTCACCGTAGGCGTGATTTCCCTCAAGCGCCTGCTCCAGCAGCGGCATGAGTTTGGCTGGCTGCATGTCGAATTCCATTTTACCGGACTCGATTTTTTCCATATCGAGAATATCGTTGACCAGCAAAATCAGCCGTTCGCTATTCTTGTGCGCAATATCGACAAGGGCTCTGGCCTGCGTCGGCAACCCACCTCCCACACCACCCATAAGCAGGCCGAGCGAACCGCGGATCGAAGTCAGCGGCGTGCGCAACTCGTGGCTCACAGTAGAAATAAACTCGCTCTTCATGCGCTCCACTTTGTTGAGCTCGGTGATGTGGTGCATAAGTTTCCGGTTGACCTTTTCCAGTGCCCGCACTTCCAGCGAAACATCGCTCGCTTGTACCAACAGGCGGTGGAGAACCTCCTGGCCGGTGGTATCGTCGCGGCGGAGGAATGGGGAAACAGAAATGCGGAAATGTCGGCCACCCACCTGGATGTCGCTGTCTTTCAGAGGAAACATGTTCATGAGCATGTCCCAGCTATTTTTCCCATAAAGCCTGAATACGTCGGAAGTCCATTCCTTCAATTTCAGGCTATCTTCCCCAGAAAGGCAGAGCGCCACGCTGAGGTGTTTGCCGGCGATGTCCGCCCCGAAGAATTCCTGAAAGCGCTGGGAGGATTGAAAATCGATTATTCCCTTGGCGTTCACTGTGGCAATACCAGCCAGGACGGACTGCATCACGGCGGAGAAATAGGCGCTGTCCGCTTTGAGCTTGGCGGGGTCATCCTGCATCAACTCGATGTAGTGCTGGCACATCTGACAGTTGCCCTCTTTCTGGGCAGAACTCCCTTGCACCATGCCGCCGCAAAGCGTTCCGGCAAGAGCCCAGCAGTGCCAGCCGCCCCACGGGTAGGTAATACACATGCCGAACTCGGCTTCTTTTTCGCCCCCATGACAGCGCTGGCAGTTTTTCATTTCCCAGCATGGAATCTTGCCGTTTTGCTGTTTTTTCATATCCGCTATGAAACGGGCGGTGTCGTAACAGTCGACAGTATCACCGGGCTTTATGCGGTACACCTCTTTCACCTCTCCCATACGGTCGAGAAATCCGTTGCGGGAAAGAAGAGTTGGCTCGTCACTCGTATCGGTTTTATGTATCATGGCGTTACCATTTTTATCAATAGTCACAGGTTATCTGCATACTAGCAAAAAAGCCATGAAGCGCGCATATTTTGCCGCACAAACGCCCACAAAAAAGCCCGGTTTGATCCGGGCTTTTTTGTGGTAAGAATCACTGATAATTAGGTCTATCTCGGCGGTCTTCATAGCGTCGCTGTTGCGACTCTTCATAACGCCGTTTTTGCGGCTCTTCATAGCGTTGGCTCTGTTGATCTTCGATGACGCTCACACCCACACGGATAGTTGATCCGGGCTGGTACGGCAATGTGGTAGTGATGTCCCGATCATTGTAGCGATAAGTCACGTTGTAACCCTTGATTACTTCACGGCTGGATTCCACCTGGCGGCAGCGCTCGACCTGCTCGGTGCGCGGCTGATCCGGGTTGGCAACGCGGTCACCAATCACCGCACCGGCAATACCACCTGCCGCTGTCACTGCCTTGTTGCCTGTGCCGCCGCCGATCTGGCTGCCCAGCAACGCACCGGCCACCCCGCCCACGATCCCGCCGGTTGCAGAGCGGTTGCTGTCCTGATTGGCGACGCGGTCACCGATTACCGCACCAGCTACTGCGCCCGCACCGGTCGCCACCGTACTGCCTTTGCCGCCGCCGACCTGGCTACCCAGCAAACCGCCGGCAACACCGCCGACTACCGCACCGCCCATGGTGCGTTCCTTAGGCGCGACCTGCACGGTTTCCATCGTGCATTCGCGGCGCGGTTCGCTGAGACGTTCATAAATCGGCGTGCTGGAAATTACCCGCGCGGTATCGGTGAAATCTGCCGCATAATTGTTGCCGAACAACAAAACCAAGCCCAAAATCGATAAACTTTTTTTCATTTTTCGCTCCTGAAAATCCCCGTCATTTACGTGGCGGAATTATGACTAAATATCCATCCATGCATTCAATAAAAATTGTTTCAAGTTGTTACTGTTGTTTTTTTTTACGGTGCCGGATTAGCTCACTCAAAGCGGGCAGCAAAGAAAATACGATGATGCCGACGATAATCAGGGTAAGGTTGTTTTTCACCGCCGGAATATTGCCAAAAAGGTAACCTGCTACCGTGAGACTACCAATCCACACAAAACTTCCCAGCGCGCTGAATAGCACAAACAGGCGATAACGCATCAGCCCGATCCCTGCAACAAATGGCGCGAAGGTGCGGATGATCGGCAAGAACCGCGCGAAGAGAATGGTTTTCCCGCCGTGTTTTTCATAAAAAGCATGAGTTTTATCGAGGTGCTCGCGCTTGATTAATCCATTCATGCGTTTTAACAAGCGTAGTCCAATCAGCCTGCCGATCCAGTAGTTGGTGTTGTCTCCGCCGAATGCCGCAAGCATCAGCAGCGGGGCAAGCCACTCCAATTGCAGCGCGCCCATCCCGCATAATGTCCCAGCCACGAATAGCAGCGAATCACCGGGCAGGAAAGGCGCGATCACCAATCCGGTTTCGCAATAAATGATTAAAAAAAGAATGGCATAAATCCATATGCCGTATTGTTGGGTAAGCATCAGCAGATGCGCGTCGAGATGCAGGACGATGTCAATAAATACGTTGAGCAAATCCAAAAAATACTCCATTCATGATTTAATAATCAATTTTTCAATTGCGGTTACGGCAGTGTTTTCTCAGGGCTTTCTCAAGGCTTTCTCAGGGCAGGCAAACGATTTTCATCCAAATGCACGATCAGAATTTTCGAGGTTTATCCACGCAAAAAAACCGCCTTGCCGCCCGAGCTACCTCTTCACCCGCGCATCCAGCATTTCCCTCAACTCGCGCAAATCGCTTTCTATTATGGAAAGCTGATAAAAACTCCCACCCGCTCGCTTCGCCAATTCGAGCTGCTCTACTGCGGCAAATACATTACCCTGCCATGCATAGGCATAGGCTTGTGCCTGATGCTGCTCGAGGCGCTTTCCTTGTATCGAATAACCGTGAGCCTGCAAGTTATACAGCGTGGCATCGCTGGGGTGGCGGACAAGTTGCTCGGTGAGCAGCTTGATGGCGGCTTCCGCCTGGTTGCTTTGCAGCAGCAAATCGGTGTAGTCGTAAATCAGGGCGCGATGCTGCGGGAAATCCTGTACAGCTGCACGGTAAAACGCCAGAGTATCGGCATCGTTCTTCGCGGCACGTTTCACCTGCCCGGCGAGGGTTTCTATCATCGGGTTGCTTTTGGCTTGCTTGCGCAACACCTCCAGTTCCTGCGTGGCGCGTTTGATTTCGTTGTTGCGCAACAGTGCTCCCACCAGCCCGTAGCGTTGCGCGACCGGGTTGCCGTGCTTTTGCGCCCCCAGCGCGTCGCTGAAATAAGCGATGGCATCCGTTGCGATTTTTTGCGCGGCAATGAGTTTGGTGCGCACCAGTTGGAAATCAAGGCTGTCCTCGATCAGGCGATAAGGCTGTTTATGCACGCGATTCCCGATATCGGCAACGCGTTCGCTGGTAATCGGGTGGGTGCGCAAATAGCCCGGCAGGTTCCCTTCCAGCAGGCGGGTGGCTTTTTGCAAGCGATCCAAAAATTCCGGCATGGCATGGATATTGAAATTGGATTTTTGCAAAATATCCAGCCCGATGCGATCCGCCTCCTGCTCATGGGTGCGCGTGAAATCAAGCTGTTTTTGAATGGTATGCCCTTGAATGCCGGTCATGGCCGCTTGCGAAGCCTGCGGGTTGCTGCGTGCCGCGAGTATGGCGATGGCGATAGCAGCCATCGAAGCCAGGCTGTCGCCTTTTTGCCCCGCCACCATGCGCGCCAGATGGTGCTGCGTGACATGCGCGATTTCATGGCTGAGCACGGCGGCCAGTTCCGACTCGCTCTGCACGGTCAGCAGCAGCCCGCTGTTCACACCGATAAAACCGCCCGGCATGGCAAAAGCGTTAATGCTGTAATCATTGAGCGAAAAAAACTCGAACCCCAAGCCGGGCTCAGTACTTTTTTCAACCAGCCGGGAACCGAGCCGGTTGAGGTAATCGTTGATCTCGGCATCTTCCAGAAACTGTTTGCTGGAGCGGATCTGCATCATGCTTTGCTGGCCGATCTGGCGTTCCTGCAACGGCGTAAGCACGGTTTGCGAGACATCGCCCAAATCCGGCAGCCCTTCGCCCACGGCACAAGGCGAGAGACACAGCAGCAGTATCAGGAACAATTTTTTCATAAATGATATGATAATCGTTTTCCCCACCGGTTCCATAATCATTCGACAAAACCGCTATGCGCTCCACCTTGGCACGGGCCTGGCCTGCGCACGTTGAGGAAATCGAACTCGCATGAAACGTGGGATGACAGATACACAAACGGCACCATACCCGCCGGTTATCGCATTCTTGAGAACTGTTTGTTATTAAAAGGTCAGCACGCTATGAACATATCGAATTACGAAGATTTATTGAATGCCGCCAATGCGCAGGCCAATCCGCAGCGCATGCTGTTCGTATTTACCAAGGCCGAGTTGCCGGGCGAATCCACCAAAGACCAGCAGGAGGAATTCAAGGCGCGCAAAGGCGGTGCATTGATGCCGGTCATGTGCGTCGATAAACTGGCCAGCGCACAGGTAAGCTTTGCAAATCTGGTCGAGGAATCCCGCCATACGGGAAAAGACTGGGATATCGTATTCGTGGCCTGCATGACCGGAAAATCTGCGGATGTGACAGAAAGCGAAGAAGCGGAAGAGCCGCTGAAAGAGATGGTCAAGTCCATCCAGGTCGGCAGCATCGGCAGCTACCTCGCTTTCAACCGCGACGGTGAAATAGTTTGGCTGAAGGCCTCCTGACCGGCTATTCGCCGTAAGCGATACGATAAATGACGCCTGCTTTGTCGTCCGACACCAGCAGTGCGCCGTCCGGCATCACCTGCACATCCACCGGGCGTCCCCACGCGGTCAGCCCTTCCAGCCAGCCTTCCGCAAACACCTCGTAGCTTGCCGCCTTGCCATCTTTCAACCGCACCAGCGTGATACGGTAGCCGATGGCCGGGATACGGTTCCACGAACCATGTTCGGCGATGAATATCTGCTTGTGGAAACTTTCCGGAAACATCCTGCCGGTGTAAAAGCGCATCCCCAGCGACGCCACATGCGGGCCGAGTTCCAGCGCAGCCGGTGCGAATTCGCCGCAGGCGCGCTTGCCGCCGAATTCGTCGTCGACAATCGCCTTACCGTGGCAATAGGGATAGCCGAAATGCATGCCGGGACGCGGCGCATGGTTCAGCTCGTCCGGCGGCATGTTGTTGCCCAGCCAGTCACGCCCGTTATCGGTAAACCACAGCTCATTGGTATCGGGATTCCAGTCGAAGCCCACCGTGTTGCGCACGCCGCGCGCATATTGTTCCAGATTGCTGCCATCCGGCTTCATGCGAAAAATCGCGGCATAGCGCACCGGGTCGGGCTCGCAGATGTTGCACGGCGCGCCCACCGGCACATACAGCAAGCCGTCCGGGCCGAAGCGGATAAATTTCCAGCCGTGGTGTTTATCAGTCGGAAAGCCATCGCTCACCACCACCGGTTTGGGCGTATCGCCCAAGTGCGATTCGATGTTGTCGAAACGCAGGATGCGGTTCACCTCCGCCACATACAACGCACCGTCGCGGAACGCCACGCCGTTCGGCGTATCGAGATTGTCGGCGAGCACAATGACCCGCTCCGCCCACTTACCGAGGCTGCGATTAGGTAGCGCATAGACTTTGGAACCACGCGTGCCGACGAACAGCGTCCCGTCCTGACTCAACGCCATCGAACGCGCGCCCGGCACATTGTCGGCATAGAGGGAGATTTTGAAGCCCGGCGGCAGCTTGATCCTGTCCAGCGGCAAATCGCGGGCGCTAGCGATCAAGCTGACGGTTAGAAGCAGGATGGAAACAGCGGCTCTTTGAATCATGCTGCACCCCTTATAACTAATTCCGATTCCAAATTAAAAGTGCGATGTCATAGGGTGCGTTCCACGCACCATCATCGTTGGTGCGTGGAACGCACCCTACATGATTATTGTTGCTCCCGCTGGCGATCTTGTGCGAGTAGGGGCTGTTCTATTTACAGCCTCTTATTTTGCTCAATCACTTTCAGATTATGTGAGATTACGCTGCCTGAAACCAGTCGTTCGTGACTATTTGCTTACGACACATAGCGTGCCTTGGCCATCTGAGTAGCGCCATGAGCGCGTATTTTGTTGCGCAATGTAGCGAACAGACGAAACCACCTTTTCATATCCGACTTTATTGGTACACCCGAACCGATTTCGAAAGCAAATCTCAGGTACTGGTTGTTAGATCAAGTCACGATTACTACAAATGGTGCTTCATTTGTTGGGCACGCTGCGCCTTTCGATAAACTCAGGACAGGCTTTGCCCAACGCATTATATTTACTCCGGCTAATCTATTAGCTCGTCATTCCGGCGAAGGCCGGAATCCAGGTGATTAATAATTCCCCGCGAAATCGGGATAGCATCGCGGTTTTGTCCGCTTCGCGGAGTCTTTTTCTTGCTGGATTCCGGCCTTCGCCGGAACGACGCAGTTTTGGGTTAATGGATTATTTGGGTTTATCAGAAAAAGGGGCGATAAATCACGCCCCTACGGCATCGTATTTCGTTGTCGCCTCGCTTCGAACAGGCAGATACCCGCGCTCACCGAGACATTCAGGCTTTCCACATTGCCCAGCATCGGGATGCGCACCAGCTCGTCGCAGGTCTCGCGCGTCAGGCGGCGCAGGCCTTCGCCTTCCGCGCCCAATACCCAGGCCAGCGCGCCTTTGTGCTTGAAACCGTTCAGATCATGTTCTGCATCGCCCGCTGCGCCGACTACCCAGATGTCGCGTTCCTGCAATTCGCGTAGGGTGCGCGCGAGGTTGGTGACGGTGATGTAAGGCACGCTTTCCGCCGCGCCGCAGGCGACTTTCTCCACGGTCGCGGTGATGCCGACCGCGCGATCTTTCGGTGCGATCACCGCATGGACACCGAATGCATCGGCACTGCGCAGGCATGCGCCGAGGTTATGCGGATCCTGCACACCGTCCAGCACCAGCAGCAACGGCGGTTCGTCGAGCGTATCCAGCACATCATCCAGATGCTGCACGCGTTGCGCCGCGTCCACACGGGCGGCGACACCCTGATGTCGGGCATTGCCTGCCATGCCGTCGAGGCGCGCCGCTTCGATCGGGATGATACGCACGCCATTGGTTTCGGCGAGCTTGATCAGATCGCGCATACGCGGGTCGTTGCGTTGCGCTTGCAGATAGATTTCCAGCACACCGTCCGGGTTCTGGCGAATACGCGAGGTGACGGCATGAAAGCCGTAAATCAGGCGCAGATCAGCCATGACGTTTCTTTCCACCAGACTTTTGCCCACCGCTCTTGTTCTTGCTTTTTCCCCTGGAGGGCTTCTTTTCAGCCGGGGCGTGAGTATCTCGCCCACCCGCCCGCTTGACGGTTTTTACGGGTGAACCGCCGGTGTTTCTGTCAGCATTTCGCCCGGACTGTTCTATGATCCCATCCAGCACGAAATCGATCTTGGTGCTTTCCATATCCACCTTGACCACGCGCACCTGCACACGGTCGCCGAGGCGGTAGCGTTGCCCGGTGCGTTCGCCGAGCAGCTGATGTTTGGCGGCATCGAACTGGTAATAGTCCTTGCCAAGCTCGGAGATATGCACCAGCCCTTCGACGTACAGATCGTCCAGCGCGACGAACATGCCGAAGTTGGTGACCGAGGAGACCGTGCCGGTGAACACGCTGCCGAGATGGTCGCGCATATAGAAACATTTCAGCCATGCCTCGACATCGCGCGTGGCATCGTCGGCGCGGCGTTCGGTCATCGAGCAATGCACGCCCAGCTCCGCCCATTTTTGCGCGGGCTTGTATTGTTTGCCTTGCAACACCGCTTTGATGGCGCGATGCACCAGCAGATCCGGGTAGCGGCGGATCGGCGAGGTGAAGTGGGTGTACGCATCGTAGCCCAGACCGAAGTGGCCGATGTTCTCCGGTTCATACTTGGCCTGGCGCAGCGAGCGCAGCATCACAGTTTGCAGCAGGCCCGCATCGGGACGACCCTTGATGCGCTTGAGCAGCTTGGAATAATCAGCTGCCTGCGGTTCTTCTTCGCCGGTGAGTTGCAAACCGAACTCCTTCATGAATTCGCGCAACGCTTCCAGTTTCTCCGGTGTCGGCCCCTGATGGATGCGATACAACACGGTGTGCTGGTGTTCCTGCAGGAAGCCTGCCGCGCATACGTTGGCGGCCAGCATGCACTCCTCGATCAATTTGTGCGCATCGTTGCGGATCACCGGCACGATGCGTTCGATCTTGCCCTGGTCGGTGAAGATCATCTGTGTCTCGACCGTCTCGAAGTCGATCGCGCCGCGCTTTTCGCGTGATTTCAGCAGCTTCTGGAACAATGCATAGAGGTTTTGCAGATGAGGGACGATGGCCGCATTGCGCTTGGCCAGCTCGCCATCCGGCTTTGCCAGCATTTCGGCAACCTGCGTGTAGGTCAGCCGCGCCTGTGAATGCATCACCGACGGGTAGAAGCGGTATTTGCCGATCTCGCCGCTGTTGCTGACATGCATGTCGCACACCACACACAGGCGATCCACTTGCGGGTTCAGCGAACACAGGCCATTGGATAATTCTTCCGGCAGCATCGGGATCACGCGGCGCGGGAAATACACCGAATTGCCGCGCAGGATCGCTTCACGATCCAGCGCGTCGCCAGTCTGCACGTAATGGCTGACATCGGCAATCGCCACCACCAGCCGGTAGCCGCCTTTTTCCGGCGCACAGTACACCGCATCGTCGAAGTCGCGTGCGGTCTCGCCGTCGATGGTGACCAGCGGCAAGCTGCGGATATCTTCGCGTCCTGCCCAATCCACGGTGGCAACCACGGGAGAAATCGCTTTGGCCTGTTTTTCCACATCCTTGGGAAACTCGTGCGGCAGATCGTGCTTGCGCAACGCAATTTCGATTTCCATGCCGGGGTCGGCATAGTTGCCCAGTACCTCGACGATGCGCCCGATTGGCTGTGCATGCTTGTCGGGGTGCTTCAGGATTTCCAGCATCACCACCTGTCCGGCTTTTGCTCCGCCGGATTGACCGGCTGCAACCAGGATATCCTGGGTGATGCGGCGGTTTTCCGCGACCACATACTGGATGCCGTGCTCTTCGAACAAGCGGCCAACCACGCGATTATTGGCGCGCTCCAACACTTCGACGATCTTACCCTCCGGACGACCGCGCCGATCCACACCGGATTGGCGCACCATCACCACATCGCCGTGCAGCACCTTGTGCATTTCCTTTTCGCTGAGGAACATGTCCGGGCTGCCGTCTTCTGGAATCAGAAAGCCGAACCCATCCGGATGGCCCTGCACCTTGCCCTTGACCAGATCGAGTTTTTCCATCACGCAAATGTCGTGTTTGCGGTTGCGCATAACCTGCCCGTCGCGCTCCATCGCACGCAGGCGGCGCGCAAACAGCTCTTCTTCATGCGCCTCGATATGCAGCAACTGCAACAGCTCTTCATCGCTGACCGGAGCGCCCTGCCCGGTCAGTATCTGCAAGATAAATTCGCGGCTCGGCAGCGGGTGCTCATATTGCTCGCGTTCGCGTTCCAGAAACGGGTCTTGCAGGCGTAAGTTATTTTTCTTTTTCATTGCTTCACTCCCCCTATCCAACTTCCCCCCGTGGAAAGCGCCCTCTCCTCAATCCTCTCCCGCAAGCGTGCGAGGAGGCG
This sequence comes from Gallionellales bacterium GWA2_55_18, assembly GCA_001801055.1. Lineage (GTDB taxonomy): Bacteria > Pseudomonadota > Gammaproteobacteria > Burkholderiales > Gallionellaceae > Gallionella. The sequence continues at coordinate 56,691 of MGWP01000051.1, forward strand.
AACGAGAAGTGCTCTCTTCAATCCTTGCGGGATAACCAGCGACTTGGCTGCGGTCGTTTGCAGCCTAGTCGAATGGCTAGTTGTTTCACCCAGAAAGAGCAACCGTAAAAAACATTTTTTATTCATTGACAATAAATCCTTTAACAATTAAATTGCGCGGCTTCGGTAAATCCGAGCCCAGATGGCGGAATTGGTAGACGCGCACGGTTCAGGTCCGTGTGCCGCAAGGTGTGGAGGTTCGAGTCCTCTTCTGGGCACCATCCAACAAAACAAAAACCGCACCACTGATCGATTTCAGTCTGGTGCGGTTTTTGTTACCCGTAAAGTTGGCCGCATATTTTTGGCCTGCTTAACCTGAAATCCTGCGGCATTCTACTCGAAACCAACACTCAAGGCGCTCCATATTGTGGATATTTGAAAGTGCTGTTGTGCGTTGACATCACGCAATTGATCGTGAGCAGCATCATGTCGTCGAATGCGTATTGCGCACCCGAATAGCCATGCAATTCGCCAATCTTAATATCGAAGCACTACGCCATGTATGTTTCCTTTGGCTGCGGTAACTCCGTTGAACCTAAGCCGGACGAGCCGGACCCAAAATGTAGGTCGGGCTCTGCACGACATGGCGGGCAAAGCCCACCCTACGAATGCTATTTAACGCATTGATAATAATAAAAAGCTCGGTTGGTAAAGATAACTCCTTTGATACGCCCGTTACGCGGGCTATTGTATGCCCTTGATACGCTCAAGCATCTATTGCCGGGCTAGCCAGATGGCCGACAGTTCAGTCTTGCCCAGCCTGCCACTAATAAAAAATCCGCCGGTTATAAAAGGGGAGGAGAGGATTGGCCGACGGAGAGGAGATTTGGCTCCCCAAAAATCTGTTCATTCGTTGATCTTGTGAGCGACATAGACAGCATCATCTTCACAGCGCACCACATACCTCAAATATTTTTTGTGTGTCTGGCAGCTTTTTCGCGTATTCCACATTCGCTGCAACATGCGAAATTTGCTTCGACACAATGAGACAGCTCTCATTAACATGCTGCATGATCACCCTTAAAGGTTCTATGCCTGAACTTGCCGTATCCAAAGTCGCCAATATTTCATCAATGCACAACAACACATCCCTGCTGGCATGTTGCATATCCGCCACACTATCTGCAATACATGGCGCTTCGCTGGCGCGAATAATATTTTTTTGTGCTTTCTGCAAATGTATCTCCAGCACTCCGCCTACTGCGGCCACTAGCTTTTTAAGATCATGGATCGACATTGCCATCAATATCTGATCGATTTCCTCTGGTTGAGTGAGATTCTGTTTCATGGCATTTCCTCCGGAATATAAAAACCTATGCAATCGCCCCGGCGGCGGCTATGCGCCACCTGATCATATTGCGCGCCCAATCGCTAATGCCATCCAACGGTTCAGCATAATCGTCCGTTGGTGTGATCCGGGTTGCTTGCGTTAATTGCATATCCGGCGCCGCATATTTTTTAATCTTCGGTTTGTAGCAGCCTTGCGCAATCCAAATATTTCGTGTCAAATCGATTATCGCGCGCGCATGGTCGAGGGGTGCTATGCCGACAAAATCGCCCTTGCTCAACAGGGCTTCTTTCGCGCCCATCGCGATTTCATCAAAGGCGCTTTTTTGCGCCTGTAATATCGCTTCGATTTCGGCTAATAATTCCTGCGATTGTTCAATTCTTGCGTCATTAGCACTCTCAAATTCGCGTTTTCTGGTCAAGCTGAGATGCCCGGTAATGCGTGAAGACGAAACATAGCCGTATCTCAATCTTGCGGTATTACCTGTGATGCTCATCGCGCCCATATTTTTAAGCATTTTGCGCAATGGCGTGGCAGTGAAGCGATTACCGCAAAATTGCTGTCCTTTTCTTCTGTTGATCAACTTCATAATTCGCCTCCTGTTAATTGGGTTGTTCGGCTGTTGAATTTTCACGACAAACATGTTTTCGAACCCGCTGGCTTTTGTTTCCATAATGATGTTTCTTTTCATGCTGATGTTGTATCGGTGTTTGCCTGATTATGGTGTAGGGAACTTAGAAATTTTGCTGTCAGTGTTTGTCCGATAGGAGGAGAGGTACGATAGAAGAAGTAGTTAATATCTTGCGTTGTACTATATTATACTTAATGTAATAAATCATATATTTAGCAAGCATTTTTACTCCGCTTCGCGGGTTATATGGAATTCATGGAAATTTAGTCACTTAGTCAGTTAAATGATGTCAAAAAATGATAATGATCTTATGTGTTCGTGCGAATGAATTCGCACCTACAAACCCCTCAACTGCGCTTTCCAGAATTATCGAGTGCGCTCTTCCATAACTCGGCGAGGCAAACTTACGGTGCTAGAGGCGCAACTGCCGCTTCCAGTTTCCCATAAGAATTTTGCCTGTTTTCCGTATTTAGCGAAGCGGTGTGTTTGATGTTAAAAATTCTGTCGAAATTGGCAACCTCCAGCATCTGCGACACTGCGCGGGAAGGATTGGGCAGCTCGACCGACTTATTGGTTTCCTTGGCGCGTTCGTACAACAGCATCAACATACCCAGCGCAGAACTGTCGATGTAATCCACCTTGCTCATCTCGATATCGATTTCGTGTACTGCGGCGTCATCGAGCAGCGGCGCATAGGCATCCTTGAAATCACGGTGCACCTTAAAATCAAAACGGCCTGACATGGTAATGCACGCCGAATGGTTGTAAATTTTTACATTGATAGCCATGATCGCTCCTCCTATGTATTTAACAGCCAGTTTGCTGGCGCTACTGTTTTCCCAGGATCGTGGTTCGCCATAGCCATTAGGGAGATAGAAATTCTTAAAATACCGTTAACCACATATCCGGTGCTCACCCCACACTTTATTTATGATGTTTATTATCTGGGCGGAAGATTTTGCAATCTTCCCTCCACTCGTGGATCGTATCCACCGTTTAACCTGATCGCATCGTTTTGATCTTCCACCCCGTCATTTGTTGGCCGTGTTGAAGCGGCGGCATACTCCAGCCGCTCGGCCATTTCACGAGTGAGATATTTTCCCGTCGCCATGACTTCCTTGACGGCTTCGAGCAGGGCTTGCGGCGAACAGGTCTTGCAGATGTAACCGGATGCTCCTGCACGCATTGCACCCAGCACCGTATGCACTTCATCATGCGCGCTAAGTATCAAGATACGCAGGTCGGGAAAGAATGTCTTGATAAGCGAGATCATATGCTTGCCGTCTACGCCGGGCATGCACATGTCGAGCAGCAGGATATCGGCCTGAACCGTTTTCAGCTTACCCAGCAGATCTTTACAACAGGTCGCTTCGGCGACTACTTCAATATCCGGTTGCATCCCGAAATATTGAGCCAGCCCATCGCGAACCAGATCGTGATCGTCAATTATCATCAAACGGATCGTCATGGGCTTTGCTCCCTGTATTTTTCATAAAAAATATTGAGCCGGAAGCACACGCTACTCCTGTTTTTGGTTAAAAGATATTGGACTAAAGGTCTAAGCCGAAATATCTATATATTTCGGTGTAGGGCAATGAGAACTATGTGCAAAACCAAAAAACCCGCCATTCCGGCCTTCGCCGGAATGACGGAGTAGTAGGTTTCGGATGTTGTTTCCACGGGGTATCTCGTTCTCTCTGTGCTAGAATGCGCGCCCTTTTCACATAGCAAGGCTGTTTCCATGTCCCGCGAACTCCGCAATATCGCCATTATCGCCCACGTCGATCATGGCAAAACCACGCTGGTGGACAAGCTGCTCAGCCAGTCAGGCACGTTTGCCTCCTACAAGCATGTCGCCGAGCGCGTCATGGACAGCAACGATCTGGAAAAAGAACGCGGCATCACCATTCTGGCAAAAAATTGCGCGGTGGATTATGAAGGCGTGCATATCAATATCGTGGATACGCCCGGCCACGCCGATTTTGGCGGCGAGGTAGAGCGCGTGTTGGGCATGGTGGACGGCGTGTTGTTGCTGGTGGATGCAGTAGAAGGCCCGATGCCGCAGACCCGCTTCGTCACCAAGAAAGCACTTGCCCTCGGCCTGCGCCCGATTGTGGTGATCAACAAGGTAGATCGCGACGGCGCGCGTTGCGATTGGGTGATAAACAAGACTTTTGATTTGTTCGACAAGCTCGGTGCCACTGAGGAACAACTGGATTTCCCGGTGGTGTATGCCTCGGCATTGAACGGTTACGCCACGCTCGACCTGGCGCAAAAAAGCACGGATATGCGCCCGCTGTTCGATGCTGTACTCAAGCATGTGCCCGCGCCGGATACCAATGTGGACGCGCCGCTGCAATTGCAGATTTCCGCGCTGGATTACTCCAGTTTTGTCGGCCGTATCGGCGTGGGGCGTGTGCGTCGCGGTCGCGTCAGGCCGGGTCAGGATGTGATGGTATTAAACGGCAATAACCCGCCGAAGCGTGCGCGCATCAACCAGGTGCTCGGTTTTCGCGGCATCGAACGCGTGCCGCTGGATGAAGCCCTCGCGGGCGATATCGTGCTGATTAACGGCATTGATGAAGTCGGCATCGGTGTGACACTGGCTGACATGAACCAGCCGGAAGCCCTGCCGATGCCCAAGGTGGACGAACCGACGCTGACCATGAATTTGATGGTCAACACTTCGCCGTTGGCCGGGCAGGAAGGCAAGTTCGTTACCAGCCGCCAGATTCGCGAGCGCCTGAACAAGGAGCTGCTGGTCAATGTGGCGTTGCGTGTCGAAGATACCACTGAAACCGACGTGTTCCTGCTGGCCGGGCGCGGCGAATTGCACCTGACTATTCTGTTGGAAAACATGCGTCGCGAAGGTTTTGAGATGGGCGTAGGTAAACCGCGCGTGGTGTACCGCGAGATCAACGGCGAGAAGTGCGAGCCTTTCGAAGTGCTTACCGTGGACGTAGAAGATACCAACCAGGGCGCGGTAATGGAAGAGCTGGGCAGGCGGCGTGGCGACTTGCAGGACATGCAGCCGGACGGGCATGGTCGCGTGCGTCTGGAATACCGCATTCCGGCGCGCGGGCTGATCGGTTTCCAATCCGAATTCATGACCATGACGCGCGGCACCGGCATCATGGCGCATGTGTTTGACGACTACGCGCCGGTCAAGGCCGATATGCCGGGACGCCGCAACGGCGTACTGATTTCGGCAGAGCATGGCGAAGCGGTGGCTTACGCGTTGTGGAAACTGGAAGACCGTGGCCGCATGTTCGTGTCGCCCGGCGACAAGCTGTACGAAGGCATGATTATCGGCATGCACAGCCGCGACAATGATCTGGTGGTCAACCCGATCAAGGGCAAACAACTGACCAACGTGCGTGCTTCGGGCACCGATGAAGCGGTGCGCCTGACCCCGCCAATCCGCCTGACGCTGGAATCTGCCGTGGAGTTTATCGACGATGACGAGGTTGTTGAAATTACTCCAATATCCGTTCGGATGCGCAAACGCTTTTTGTCGGAAATCGAACGCAAGCGCGCGTCGCGCTCCTAATAGCGCACTCGGCAGGCAGGGGTGTAAATCGGGATATTTGGTATAATCCGACCGTCATAGTGAGCCGACAGGTCTGCCCGCCTAACTGTAAGATTACTATTAGGAGAAAGAATAATGAAAAAACTTACTGTTCATATCGCATTGGCAACGGCTTTATTGAATATGCCTGCCGCGCAGGCCGACGAATTCGACGGCGGCTGGGCTGGCGCCAAGCTGGGTTCCAATCGCTCCAGCCTGACTGGCCTCGACACCAGGAATGCCACGACTTATGGTTTGGAAGCCGGTTACAACTGGAACATGGGTGGCTACCTGCTGGGTGCGGATGGTTTTGCCGACTTCAATGATAAGGCCACGCACAATCCAGGGGCAATCAACTATGGCAGCGATGCGTATGGCCTGGACGCCAAACTGAGCCTGCCCAACGGCAAATGGCTACCTTTCGCCAAGCTGGGCTACGGCCGCACCAATGGCAACGGCAATGCGCTGGCATCGGCTGTTGGCGGCAACTCTGCGCATCTGGGTATGGGTGTCGAATACAAGTTTGCGCCAAACTGGAGCCTGGCCGGAGAATACGGCACCGGTAGCGGCAAGAATGCCACGACCAAACTGAACAACAACAATTTCACGCTGGGCGTGAATTATTACTTCGATAAACCGGCGGATACGCCAGCCGTTGTGCCAGTTGCGGCTCCGGTGGTTGTGCCAGCACCAGCCACCAGGGCAATAACCCCTGCGCCAGCACCCAGCGAAACATGGAAGACTTTACTGGAAGACAAGCCGGTTCAAATTGAGGGTGCCAATTTTGATACCAATTCTGCCAAGCTGCGCAGCGAGTCTGTCAAAAAACTGGATGAAGTGGTGGGGTTTGCCAACAAGTACAAGGATGCGAAGCTGGAGGTGGCCGGGCATACCGACAATCGCGGAACCAAGGGCTACAACCAGAAATTGTCGGAAAAACGCGCCGCCTCAGTCAAGGCTTATCTGGTCAGGAAAGGTGTCGCTGCAACGCGGATTACCACCAATGGATACGGGCTCGAACAGCCGGTGGCGGACAATAATACCATTGTGGGGCGAGCGCAAAACCGCCGCGTGGAGATACGTTCGGTGTTGAGGGAGGAAAAAAGGGTTCGTGTGATCGAGTAATTTTTTCTGGCATCATGCAAAGCGGACTGGCAACAGTCCGCTTTTTTATGGCCTGCAACAAGCGGGATTTGCGATGGTAAGATGCGCGTCCTTAACATTTTCAAGAGTGATAATGAAGCTTGCAATTGCACAAACCAACTGTGTGCTGGGCGATCTGACGGGGAATGCCGCAAATATTTTGCGCTACGCCGAACAGGCCAGGCAGCAAGGCGCGCAACTGTTATTGGCGCCCGAACTCAGCCTGTGCGGTTACCCGCCGGAAGACCTGTTGCTGCGCGACGGGTTTTACCGGGCTTGCGAGCAGGCATTGGCCGATCTTGCAGGGAAAATATCCGGGATTGCCGTGGTGGTCGGGCATCCGCACGAGCGGGGCGGAAAGCGCTACAACGCGGCTTCGCTGCTGCGGGATGGAGCGGTTGTCGCGACCTATCTCAAGTATGCCCTACCTAATTATTCGGTATTCGATGAAGAGCGTTATTTCGATCATGGCATCGAGCCCTGCATTTTCGAGATCGGGGGCATCAGCTTTGGGCTGAATATCTGTGCCGACGTCTGGAAGCCCGAGGCGGCGTTGCGCGCGCGCAATGCCGGTGCGCAAGTGCTGCTGGTACTGAACGCATCTCCTTATGCCGTGCGCAAGCGGGAATCCCGCTACCGCGCCATTCGCGAACGGATCGCAGAAACCGGCATGGCGGTCGTGTATGCCAACCTGGTGGGCGGGCAGGATGAACTGATTTTTGATGGCGGCTCGTTTGCCATGGATCGGCATGGAAGCCTGACCGCGCAGGGCGGGAATTTTGAAGAAGCATTATTGATGCTGGAGCTTCAGGATGATTTGCGCCCGGTAGGGGAAACGGTTGCTGCACTGAGCGAGGAGGCCGACATCTATCGCGCGTTGTGCCTCGGCGTGCGCGACTATATCGGCAAGAACCGCTTTCCGGGCGTGTTGCTGGGGATGTCTGGCGGGATCGATTCCGCATTGACACTGGCGATAGCAGCCGACGCGCTGGGTGCGGACAAGGTTCATGCGGTGATGATGCCGTCGCCTTACACCGCGCAGATCAGCCTCGACGATTCGCGCGAGATGGTGAAAATCCTCGGCGTGCGCTATGACGAATTTTCCATTGAGGCGATGTTCCAGAGCTATTTGACCGCGCTGGATAGCACTTTCGCAGGGCGCGCGGTGGACACCGCCGAAGAAAACTTGCAGGCGCGTATCCGGGGCACCTTGCTGATGGCCTTATCGAACAAGTTCGGTTCACTGGTGCTGACCACCGGTAACAAGTCCGAAATGACCGTGGGTTATGCCACACTGTACGGCGACATGGCGGGCGGTTTCGCGGTGCTGAAGGATGTCAGCAAAACATTGGTGTACCGTCTGGCGCGTTACCGCAATACGCTGGGGCAGGTGATCCCGGAGCGTATCATCACGCGCCCGCCGAGCGCCGAGTTGCGCGCCGACCAGACCGACCAGGACAGCCTGCCGCCCTACGATGTGCTGGATGCCATCATGGCTTGTTATGTCGAACAAAATCTCCCTATCCCCGCAATCATCGCGCGCGGTTATGCGGAAGCAGACGTGCGCCGCGTGGTGCACCTGATCCGTATCAGCGAATACAAGCGCCGCCAATCCGCAGTGGGTATCCGCATCACCGAGCGCAGCTACGGCAAAGACTGGCGCTATCCGATCACGGTGCGCTATCAGGATACTTTTTAACCCGGATAATCCATTCGGGAGAAATGCTTTTGTGGGAGTGGCTTCAGCATTCGTAGGTTGGGCAAAGCGAAGCGTGCCCAACATTAAAAATAGCATCTTCGTTCGTTGGGCACGCTTCGCTTTGCCCAACCTACGCAATAATCCACCAACCTGTTGTTAATGCTGAATAAGTACATGATTATTATCATGTTTTTACATCATTTAACCGGTAAGTGACTAATTATTTCCCATTTCCCATTTCCCATTTCCCATTTCCCATTTCCCATTTCCCATTTCCCATTTCCCATTTCCCATTTCCCATTTCCCATTTCCCATTTCCCATTTCCCATTTCTATCGTTTAGAATCAGCCACTATTATTATCCGCTTGCATTCCACTTTGCTCATCTGGAGCCCTCTAAGATTATGCGAATGATTTTACGTAATTTGCTGCTTTTATGTATCGCAGGGCTAAGTCTGGTGACAGAAGTCGCGCAGGCGGTCGATGAAGATGCATTCTTGGGGCAAATCCGGCCCGCGTTGGAACAATCCATGGGGCAAGGCCAAAGCGCGCTCTGGGCTTTGTCTGATGTGGCGACTCAATATCAACCATTGCATCCCGCTCCCGCGTTGCAAGCTGCCCTGCAGGCGCAGCATGAAAGCCGCTTTCTCGATGCGCTGATGCTGCTCGACGAAGCGGGCAAAAGTGTTCAGGCTGGCGCGGACACCCCAACTGGCGCGAATACAATGGACGAGATAAATTTGTTGCGCGCCAGCTTTTTGCTGCAAGGCCACCAGTCCCGGCAGGCAGTAGAAATACTCGCTCCTTTGCTTGGCAAAACCCAACATGCTGCGGATGCCTACGCGCTCACCGCCATGGCACAACTGCAACAGGGGCAACAGCAAAAAGCGCTGGATGCGGCGCAGCAAGCGCGGGTTTTGCGTGGCGGCATGTTGCCGCATCTGGCTCTGTCCTACGCTTTGCAAGGCGCGGGGCGTTTGGCGGAGGCGCGTGAAGTGATGCACGGCTTTAATGCCCCAATTTCGAATGCCAGCCCGTCGAATACCAACGTGCCACAACAAGCCATCGCATTGGCGCGCGAGGCCGAGCTCGCGCTGACCCTCGACCAGGTTCAATCGGCCAGGATGCTGCTGGATCAGGCGCAAGGATTGGTAGCCACTGGAAATTATCTGGCCGCCCCCTACGTCACCGCTGTGAGCGGCCTGGCTTATCTGATAGATGGACATGCCAAACAAGCCAAAGCCGCGTTTGAAACCGCCTTGCAGCGCGATCCCCAAGACGCCAAGGCATTATTGGGCTTGGGTTTGGCCGAAATAAAACTGGGTAACTTCCAGGCCGGGCAACAAAAATTGCAGGCGGCGCATGAAGCCGATCCCGGCAATGCGCTGATACTCACTTATCTGGGGCGCTCGCAACAGCAAGCCGGGCAAACCAAGGAGGCAAGGGCGAGCTGGCGCAGCGCCCAGCTCGCCGACCCCAAAGACCCCACCCCCTGGTTGTATCAGGCGCAGGCAGCATTGCAGGCCAACCGCCCGCTGGAGGCGCAAGAGAGTTTGCGCGAGGCGCAGGCGCGTACGGTCTATCGTTCGGTTTATCGCGGCGAAAATCTGCTCAGGGAGGACGAGCAGTTATTGCAGGCCAATCTCGCCGCGATACAGCAGAGATTGGGAATGGAGAGCATCGCGTTTCACACCATGGCCGACCTGACCGGCGAAAAAAATGCGGCCAACTTGAGGAACCAGGCCGACTTGCTACAAGGGCGGCGCTTCGGCGAATCGGCGCGGCGCAGCCTGCTGCTGCAAAGCCTGTTCAACGACAGGCCGGGCAATCTGCCGGTGGCATTGGACATTTATGGTGACGACGCGGGGCAGACCGGTGCAACTACCCCGCAGCGCGGCGCAGTCAGCGCGCTCAGCGCGCAGCAGGTCAGCTATAACAATTACGACGGGCTGTTTGGTGGGCGCACCATGCTGGAAGCAGATGCTACTGCCGGTAGCAAAAATACCCACGGCGAACAAATTCGTTTGGGTGTAGGCAATGATACGCTGGGGCTGGGCGTTGCACAGCACCAATTCAAGACCGGCGGCTTTGCGCCTTTTGAAAATCTCGATAACCGCGTAGCGCAGGCCATCGTGCAATGGCGCCCACTCCAATCCACGCAGGTGTTCGTGTCGCACCAGACTTTTAATTCGCAACATAGCGAGACCATGTTCCCGGCGGATCCGGGGAATGCGGCAGGCGGTCTGATGTTAAAGGATAACAGCCGGATAACGCGTCTGGGCTTGCGCCATAGCCTGACGGACAGCAGCGAGTTGCGCGGGTTATTAAGCAGCCAGCAGACCGATCAAGCACTCGACTATCTAGATTTTGTTTCTGGCACGCTGCTCGGGCCAGGCGCACCTGGCAGCAGCAGTGCGCACAGTGAGGAATTGCAGTATCGCGCCAGTGGCGCAAACCACGCCACGCAATGGGGCGCGCAACAGACGCGCGCGCAAATAATTCTTACAGGTTTCTCCGATAATACCAGAATTACGCAGCAACTTTATGCGGCCTGGCAACAGGCGCTGAACCCGCATTGGCAACTGGATGCGCAGTTGGGCTGGGGGGAAATGGATAATCAGGATAATACGGGAGGGGGCAACGGCACTTACCTGAAACGCTGGCTACCCAAGCTGGGTCTGGTTTATACGCCGGATAGCGGAACGCATGTGCGCCTTGCGGCATGGCACGGCATGGGTGTTCACGCAGTGGGCGACGCCACGCTGGCGCCGGTCAGCCTGGCGGGTATCTTGCTGAACCGCCCTGACGATAACAAAACAAACGGCATGCTGGTGCACGCCGCTGCCTTGGGCGCGGACAAGCAACTGAGTCCTGCCTGGTTGCTGGAAGGGCAAATACAGCAGCGCAGGACTGATATGCCGATCCCGCCACTCTCTGGGCAAACTCTGGTCCGATGGCAGGTTGACGAATCCCGGTTGGCGTTGCACTGGCAACCCGAGAGCCACCCATGGTCCGCAAGCCTGGCCTATGACCAGGAGCGATTCCAGGCTCCGCCTTTATCACAATACACTACACTGGATTCAGTCCAGGAACAGCGCTTGCGCGCGCAACAATTGGACATACGCTGGTTTGCCGACGCGCAATGCACGGCGAATCTGGTATTGAGCCGTAACCGCGTTGACGGTGCGCTGCAAACAAACTGGTTCTCCACCTTGCTCCCTTATCAGGACAGCTTCAATCAGGTGGATGCCAACCTGAACTGGCAATTCAACCGGCGCGGTTCACTGGATGCCGGTGCGCGCAACGCCACCGACAAACGCTTTCAATACACTAACATAGACAAGCTCAACCCGCGTTTCAGCAACGGGCGGCTGGTGTATGCCAAACTCAAATTTGCCTGGTGAGGGTTTCTTGTTTAATCCTGGAAAAAGCAGTTGCCCACGAAAGTCACGAAAAACACAAACAAATTCAAAGGACTCAATGCTGCTAATGAATACCCAATGGGTGAGTCACCAAGTCAATGCAACTTATGACTTAGCGCATGTTTCACCGCGCTTAGCAGGATGAATTGCCGTTTTTAGGTTAATGTGAAACTCGCCGAACCGTAGGGTTTCGCAGGCCGGGATGAATCCCCGCCTGCATCAGCAAGTGGTGGCAACAATGCCAGCATTGTAATGTGATTCAATTTCTAGTTAGAAACAGAATTAATTATCCATTCCCACCGGGCAGTGTTGTAATTGAATAACCTGCATTTGGTTACAGATCATCTGGCTTGGGTTATAGCGGCTTGCTCACCTTCATGATGCCCTGATCCTCTTCGCTGGTCTTGCTGGCGAAGCCGAGACGGCTCATCAGTTTGAGCATCTTGTGGTTGTTGCTCAGCACTTCGCCTTCGATTACCGACAGCCCGTTGGCGCGTGCGGCTTCCATCAGCGCGACCATCAGCTTCTGCCCCAATCCCTTGCCCTGCATGCTGTCTGCGATTACCAGCGCGAATTCGCAGGTGTCGCCGTCCGGGTTGGTGGCGTAGCGCGCCACGCCGAGTTCGACCTCCTTCTCATGTTCGGCGGCCACGGCGATCAGCGCCATTTCGCGGCTGTAGTCGATCTGGGTGAAGCGCACCAGCATGGTTT
>MGWP01000052.1:0-307 GCA_001801055.1 Gallionellales bacterium GWA2_55_18
CGGCTACTAAACATTAACTGTTGCGGTTGGTTATTGAATCCGCCCAGTAATGTCCGCTCTCTCCCAAGTAGAAATATCCGCTGGCGTTAAGGGTTGTCAGATGCCTGCCCTCAGCCACAGATCGAACAAGATGCTGCAACCGTCAGCGGGCAGGCGTTAACTATGCGCCTGAAAATGCTATTTGATGATTCAAGATAAAAAAGCCAGGCATGAAGATATCTTGCGATTATCTCGCCCTCCTCTAACTCCCGCTTAATCAGGGGAGAGAGCGGAGCGGCTTATTAAGAGGATGCTTGCGGCGGGCAGC
>MGWP01000052.1:313-17094 GCA_001801055.1 Gallionellales bacterium GWA2_55_18
GTTCTACAGATAACCTTTTTTTAGCAGTTCTTCGAACTCCTCAGGCGGTACCGGCTTGGAATACAAGTACCCTTGCGCGTAGTCGCACCCTGCAAGGGTCAGCAGGCTAAGCTGTTTTACCGATTCCACCCCTTCGGCGACCACTTTTATGCCGAGCTTGTGCGCCATCACGATGATGGCCTCGGATAAGGCCAGATCATTTGGTTCCGTTACCATGTCGCTCAAGAATGACCGGTCGATTTTCAGGTAGTCAATATCAAATTTTTTGAGATAGGATAGCGACGAATAGCCGGTGCCGAAATCATCCATGGATATCTGTACTCCGGCACCGCGAAGAACGGAAAGCGCCCCGGTAACTGCCGCAGTTGAATCCATCAATAACCTCTCGGTAATCTCGATGGCAAGGCTTTGTCCCGGCAGTTCAAGTTCCTGCAAATGGGATAGCCATGCCGCTGCTTCATCGCCACCCTTGTGAAACTGTACCGGCGATTTGTTCACGCTGATCTGAAGCAGCGGGTTGTACAACGCTCGCCAGTGCTTGGCCCAGCGCATGGACTCCCGGAACACCCAGTCGTCGATCTCGAAGACGAGTCCGGTTTCTTCGGCCAGCGGAATGAATTCAGCCGGGTTGATCAGACCGCGCTCCGGGTGCTGCCAGCGCACCAGCGCTTCCGCCTTGTTGATGCTGCCCGTAGCCAGTTCGACGATAGGCTGGAAATAGACCATGATCTGGTTGCCGACCAGCGCACCGCGCAAACTGTTGCCCAGCCGCAGCCGGGTCTGTGCCTCTTCCTGCATGGCTTGCGTGAAATAGCTGAAGCGGTTGCGGCCTTTATCTTTGGCCGCATGCATCGCCTGGTCGGCGTTTTTGAGCAGGTCTTCCACCCCGGTGGCATCGTCGGGATACAACGCGATCCCGATGCTGGCCGATACATAGACCACCTCGTTTTCCAACTGGAAAGGTTCGGCCAGCTTCTGCAAAAGGTTACCGGCTACCTGCTCGATACTGCCGACGTTGTCAGATTCTGACAGGATCACGGCGAACTCATCACCATCCAGGCGCGCCACCGTGTCTATGTCGCACAAGCAGCTTTTGATGCGGCGCGCCGCTTCCACCAGCAGCAGGTCGCCCATGCTGTACCCGAGGGTGTCGTTGACCTCCTTGAATTTATCGAGATCAATCGATAGCAGCGGCATTCTCATGCTGTCGCGATGCGCCTTCCTGATTTCCTGTACCAGGTGATCGCGAAACATGTGGCGATTGGGCAGGCCGGTCAGTAAGTCGAAGTTTGCCTGCTTCCAGATCGTCTCCTCGGATTTCTTGCGCGAGGTGATATCCAGGAAGGTCACCACAGCGCCCGTCGCCATGCCGTCACGGATTTGCGGGTGCGACCAGTATTCGGCGGGGAAACTGGTGCCGTCGGCACGCCACAGCATTTCATCGTCCACATGCACTTTTTCCCCTCTCAGGATGGCGCGATAAATGCGGCAATCTCTTGCAGGGAAAGAAGTTCCGTCCGCATGGCGGCAGTGGATCAACTCATGAATATTTTTGCCGACCAGCTCATCCGCGTGCTGGTAGCCCAGCATGTGGACACAGGAGGGGTTGCAGAAGGTGCATGCCCCCTGCATGTCAACGCCGTATATCGCTTCGGCGGCGGAATCCAGCAGCAAGCGCAATTGGTTCTCGCTTTCGAACAGGGCTTTTTCCGCCGCCTTGCGCGCGCGCGCATCCTCCTCTTCGGAAAGGACCCGTCGCACTGCGGTCCCAAGGCGCGCCAGCCGGTCCTTGAGGATATAGTCCCTTGCACCGAGCCTGAGCAGCTCGACAGCCGTCTCTTCTCCCACGGCGCCAGTCACTATCACTACAGGTATATCCGGGTATTGCTGCCGGGCGATCTTCACCGCCGAGCCGCCATCGAAGGAGGGTAGCTTGTAATCGGCAAGGACGATGTCCGGTTTGAATTCCTCCAGCGCCTGAATAAATGTCTCGCGGGTATCGACACGCTTGGCGGTGAAGGATAAATCCGCCTTGCGCAGCGCATGCTCCACCAACTCGGCGTCAGTGGCTTCATCCTCCAGCAGCAGGATACGCAATTCTGTTTGTTTGTCAGGCTTATCCACGGTTTTTAATATCCCAATGCCCTCGCACCCTGATAAAACACGAAGCTCATCAACCACGCGAGCGCCAGCGACCAGGCGATGACAAACAGAGTGTAGCGCATATT
This sequence comes from Gallionellales bacterium GWA2_55_18, assembly GCA_001801055.1. Classification (GTDB taxonomy): domain Bacteria; phylum Pseudomonadota; class Gammaproteobacteria; order Burkholderiales; family Gallionellaceae; genus Gallionella. The sequence continues at coordinate 2,542 of MGWP01000052.1, forward strand.
CTTGGATTCGCTGCGTAGCGTGGCGATAGTGGCCAGGCACGGTGTATAAACCAGGGTGAACAGCATGAAGCTGTAGGCTTGCACCCAGTCCAGTTGCTGTCCTATTGCGCCGCTGAGCGCATCGCCGCCCAGACCGTAAATCACCGCGAGCGAGCCGATAACGATCTCTTTGGCGACGAAGCCGAAGATCAGCGCGATGGTGAGTTGTTCGTTGATACCGAGGGGGGCAAAGAAAAAGTGCAGCGCGCTGCCGATCATGCCTGCCAGCGTGTCTGCGCTGGCAGGGGCGGCGGACTGCGGAAGGTGGGTGAGCAGCCAGACCAGCACCACGCCGGCGACGATGAATTTGGTGGCGCGACGCAGGAAGTGGCGCACTTCCAGCCAGCCGCGCAACGCCATCTGGCGGGCGGTGGGGAAACGGTACGGCGGCAATTCCAACACGAACGGTTCGTTGCTTTCAAACCGCGCCTTGAATAACAGCGCGGTAAGTATCGCGGCGGCAAAGCTGAACAGGTACAGGCTGAACAGCACAACCGGCGCGGCTTTCGGGGAGAACAGCGCGGCGCTGATGAATACGAAAACTTGCAGGCGCGCCGAGCACAGCGAGAACGGGATCACCAGCATGGTGAGCAAACGCATCGCGCGTGAACGCATCACGCGCGTGCCCATCAGCGCGGGCACGTTGCAGCCGAAACCCATCAGCAGCATGACGAAACCGCGCCCGTCCAGCCCGAGGCGCGCCATCAGCGCATCCATCAGGAATGCGGCGCGCGACAGGTAGCCGCTGTCTTCCACCAGCGCCATGAACAGGAAAAACAGGATGATGATGGGCACGAAGGCGGCCACGGTGGCCACCCCGTTGTAGATGCCGTCCAGCAGCAGGCCGGAGAGCCAGCCGGGTAGCCCGGCGACGGCAGGTTCCAGCGCCGCGCCACGCAGCCAGTTGAGCGCATTGCCCACCCAGCCCTGCAATGGTTGCCCGAGCAGGAAGATGCCCTGAAACAGCAGGTACATGATGCCAAAGAAGAGCGGCAACCCCAGCCACGGGTGCAGCATCACGCGATCCAGTTTTTCGGTCAGGCTATCCGACAGGCGCGCGGGGATTTGCACGGAATGTTTCAGTACGCGCGCCATCTCCGATTCGATATGTTCGTCCTGTTCCAATTGGCTGCGCACTTGTTCGGCCATGCCGGGGGTGGGGTAGCGCAGCGCCTTGCTGATGGATTGCAAGGCGTCCGGATAGCCCGTGCCATATTTTGCGCTGAGCAGGAAAACCGGTATGCCCAGCAGCTCGGACATTTTCTTGCTGTCGATGCTGATGCCGAATTTCTTCGCCTCGTCGGCCATGTTGAGCAGCACGACCAGGTTCATGTTGAGTTGCTTGAGTTGCAGCAGCAGGCTCATCTGGCGCTCGATCTGCGTGGCGTTGAGGATGACTATGGCGAGATCCGGCACGTTGTCGCGCAAGAAATGGCGCACCACCTGTTCGTCGTCGGAAAAACCGTGCAGGTCGTAGATGCCGGGCAGGTCGATGATCTCCACCATGTCCGGGCCGAGCAGGATCTTGCCGCTGAGCAGCTCGACGGTGATGCCCGGCCAGTTGCCGACCCGCGCCGCGCCGCCGGTCATGCGGTTGAACAGCGTGGATTTGCCGGTGTTCGGCATCCCCAATAAGGCGACGCGCTTCATGGGCACACCAATAAATCTACTGCGCAGCCCGCTCGCAGCGTCGCGTGCTCGTTCATTTCTCGCCTACCCATTTGGTATGTCTCGTCATTCACTGCGCGGCTCCTTGCACCCGGGCTTGCTCGCAACGATTTCTTGATGTGCCCTCATACCCTGCACACCGTGATTTTGGCGGCTTCGCTGCGCCGCAGCAGGATGTCGGTCGTGCCGATGCGCACTTGCAACGGGCCGGAAAAGCTGGCCTTGCGGATCAGCTCGATCTGCTTGCCGCTGCGGAAACCCAATGCCAGCAGGCGTTGGTGCAAGGCTTCTTCGGCATGTATCGCAACGATGGTGGCGCTGTCGCCGGGGTGCAGGGTGGCAAGGGTGGTTGCAGGCATGGTGGTAGGTAAATTCAACAGTGCCGGTATTATTTCACAGCCGTCCCGCTTTTGTCGCGCCCGTTGCGTGGATGACGTTGCGCATGTCCATTTCCATGCTTCGCATGGGAATGATGGTAAACAACAATAATTTTGTGGGCCGCGCCCTGCGCACCTGTGGGTATTGGTGTGTAAAATGCATGTTGTCACTGTTGTGGAATAACACGGTCGAGTGAATGAGTTATCTGGCAAATTGCGCGAGAATTGCGGACTGTAAATCGAGGCGCCGATGAAAGTATGGATCACCAGCAGGCTGGCATGTACACCGCTGTGCGCCTTTACGCTGCTCAGCCTGGTATTGATTGCCATCATGGTCATCACCAGCGGCTATACGCAATCGAGATTTTTCGAGGATGCGCTGATCGACCGCGAGGCGGAGATCGTCAAACAAACGGTTATCGCCCTTGCGCAGCATGAATTGCGGGCCGAGGACTTCTATAATTACGCGGATACATCGTCGCAATTGCACTTCGAGCAGGGTTTTTCGGCGCTGAAAAAGGTTCCGGGCGTGGTGCGCCTCAAGCTCTACAATTCAGATAACGTCATCGTCTGGTCCGACGCGAAGGGTTTGGCCGGCAAATTCCTGCCGAAGACCGACGAGCATCTCGCCCGCGTCTGGGCGGGAATTCCCAGCGGTGTTTTCGACCCCGCCAAGCGCCTTTCCCATTCGCAAGATCCGTTGCCGAATATTCCGCTGGTCGAGTTCTACGTGCCGATCACAGCCAAGGATGTCGCCGGCGGGGAAATCAAGGCCGTGGTGGCGGTCTACCGCTCGGCCAAGGGGCTGACCGATACCCTGCGGCGCGGCCTGCTGTTGCTGTGGCTGGCTTTGATTATTGGCGGCAGCCTGCTGTTTTTTGCGCTGTTTCACCTGTTCCGCTCGATCTATAACCGCAAGCGCGAGGTGGAAAAACAGTTCGACCGTCTGAGCACCGAGCACGAGCGGGCCGAGGATGCAGTCATCAAGGCGAAAGCAAAATTTAATACGCTTTTCGACTCGATAGCCGATGCCATTCTCATCGTCGGCATGAATGGCCGTTTTATCCATGTCAACAGTGCCGCCTGTACGCACCTGGGTTACAGTTATGAAGAAATGCTGCAAATGAGTCCGGCGGATATCGATACACCTGAATATGCGGCGAAAGTACCTGAACGAATCAAGACTATACTGGAACAGGGTAAACTCGTTTTCGAGACAACGCAGGTGCGCAAGGACGGCGTTCCTGTTCCGGTTGAATTGAACGCACGGGTTATTGAATATGACGGCAAACCCGCCATTATGTCCGTGGCGCGGGATATCACCGAGCGCAAACGGATGGAGAATGCGCTGCATCTGGCCAAGGAAACTGCCGAGCTGGCCTTGGCCGAGCAGCGCCAGCTCGTAGCCATGATTTCGCATGAGTATCGCTCGCCGCTTGCGGTCATCGATTCCGCAACCCAGTTGCTCAGCATCAAGCTGTCGGCGGAGAGCGATATGGCTCCCGTCATTGCACGAATCCGGCGCGGGGTATTCCGCCTTACCAGTTTTCTCGACAACTGCCTGGTAGAAGGCCGGATGGATAGCGATGTTCTCGCCTTGCATTCTTCCGCCATCGACCTTTATGCACTTGCGGAATCTGCAATAGAAAATGCCCGGCATATTTCCGAGAGTCACCGGTTCATCGTCGAACTCGATCCGGCTCTTCCTCTGTTTGAGGGAGACCGGCAACTGATGGGTATCATGCTGCTCAACCTGCTCGGCAACGCCATTAAATATTCCCCGCCAGGGAGTGAGGTCAGGTTGCGCATCAGGCACACCGGCCAGGCTTGCAGCTTCGAAGTCATCGATCAGGGGTGTGGTATCTCCGCCGACGAACTTCCTTTTATTTTTAAAAAATACATGCGTGGCCGTTCTGTCACATCCATTCCCGGTGCAGGGCTGGGCCTGTCTCTGGTTGCCAAGATTGTCACCCTGCATGGCGGTCATGTGGAAATAAAAAGCCGTGAAGGGGAGGGGACGCATGTTACAGTGACCATTCCGCTGAATTTTGCAACTGACCGGGAAAAATAGCTTCCAACCCATGGCTTCGCAGACACATGAAAAGTTGGCCCGCATCGCCGTCGTCGAAGATGACGCCGATCTGCGGGACACCATGCTGGAATACCTCAAAGCACAAGGTTATCCTGCATGGGGTGTCAGCAGTGCAGAAGATTTTTACCGGCGTTTTGCGGCTGATGTTGCCGATGTGGTTGTGCTCGACATCGGTTTGCCGGGCGAAAACGGGATCGGTGTCGCCCGCCATTTACGCGAACTGCCTGACCTGACGGTCACATCGTCAGCGCCCGCGATGCCCTGGATGACCGCCTTGCCGGTTTTGAAGCTGGGGCCGACCGTTATCTGGTCAAGCCGGTCGATTTGGCCGAACTGGCCGCCAATATCGAAGCCGTCGGCAGACGGCCAGCGCGCCCTGCTCACAGTTCTGCAACGGGGCAGATTCAGGAAGAGAGACCAACAGCCGGCCTCTGGCGTCTTGCAAAGCATGATTGGCGCCTGACCGGGCCGGATGGAAAAGCATTTGATCTGACTGCACGGGAGTTTCTCTTGTTGAAGTGCCTGTTCGAGGCCAATGGTGAAATCGTCTCAAAAAGAACGATTGCCGACCAGATTATCGGCCCCCGTATTTTTAATAGTGATGAAAGGCTGGATGTCATGCTTGCCCGCCTGCGAAAAAAATGCATGACCAGCCTGGGGCAATCACTGCCGATCAAGACCGTACATCAGGCCGGTTATGCCTTTACCGCTCCGGCGGTGCTCGAATAAAAGAGGGCGAGATGCGCGAGTGTGGCGGTTGCACCGCCTGTTGCAAGACCCATCCGCTCAAGTCGATCCGGAAAGCGCAGAACACATGGTGCCCCGATTGCCTGATAGGCAAGGGATGTAATATTTACGCGGATCGCCCTTCCGGTTGCGCCGAGTTCAGATGCCAGTGGCTCATGGGGTATGGCGGCGACAATGAACGCCCGGACAAGGTGCGCATCGTGCTCGACTACCATACGATGGAGGCGATTGGAGTCCCGGCCTTAATGATCAGCGAGGTCTCACATGGCGGAATCGAGCATTCTTTTGCCAAGAAGGCCATCGAATACGGCTTCAGGTTGCGTAAACCGGTGTTTGTGCAATACGCCGATGGCCGACAAAAAATCTATTTCTCGAAGAAATCTTTTTCCTTTGTCGTGACTCGGGAAATCCACGATGCCTGCGTGCAAGCGCGCGTCGAGATGGAATATTACGACGATCTCTAAATTGCTCCCTGCGGGTGTTCTCTTTCCTGCTTTCTCCGCCCTTTTGAAAAAAACAGGGCACTAATGCGGGAAAGACGGCCATAAATCATGTGAAGCATATCCCCAGTTGAACTTGTGATTCCCCGCAGTCTTGCTGCGGGGATGCGCCCGCTCCTTCCCCTTCAGGGGGAAGGTTGGGATGGGGTTAAATTGCATGGATAACAACCCCATCCCCCACCTAGCCTCCCCCTTGAAGGGGGAGGAATAGGATAAGTTAGCGCATATGGCTCTGAGCCGGTATCCCTTTCGAATTGCCAGCCTGAATTACGTTTGTCTCCCTGAGCACTTTCCGCAACGCAATTACCTTGCCGGCTATTGGCTGGCGTAAGGCATTTTAACGAGCTGCAAGAAAATGCAAGGTATTGCAATGTCGTGAAAGCCGTTTAATGCGGACAATTCGCGAAGTTGTTAATACCCATTGAAAAAATGGGCAAATGTAATGATGGGCTTTAAGAAACAACGAGCTTGAAAAGAATTTTGGAGTGGAAATTTAACAGTCGGCATCGCAGCACCAATACAACAAATTCAGGAGAGGAACACGTGATGAAACAGAAATATCCAGGACATCCCTTTGCCGCCATGCTGCTTGGTGTGGCTTTGGCGCTGGGCGTTGCAGTAACGGCCCAGGCCGCAACGGCAAGCGGCAAGGATCTCGTCCTCAAGGGCGATGCGAAATGTACCAGCTGCCACGACCAGGACGAAAAGAGCGTGATGGCCATCGGCAAGACGCGCCACGGCGCGACGGGCGACAGCCGTACGCCGACTTGCACCAATTGCCACGGCGACAGCGTCAAGCATATCGAACACAAGGGCGGCAACCGGCCTTTGCCGGATCGCACCTTTACCAAGGGCACGACCACTCCTGCCGAAGTGCGCAACGAGGCCTGCCTGAGCTGCCATAAAGGCGGCGCCCGCTACCAATGGGCGGGCAGCCAGCATGAAGGCCAAGGCCTTGCCTGCACCACCTGCCATAAAGTGCATAACCAGCATGACTCGGTGCGCGCAAAGGAAACCCAGACCGAAACCTGCTTCTCCTGCCACAAGGAACAGCGCGCCCAGTCGCTTCGCCAGTCGCACCATCCGATACAGGAAGGCAAGGTGGTCTGCTCGAATTGCCACAACCCGCATGGTTCCAGCGGCCCGAAGCTGCTGCACAAGAACACCGTGCCTGAGACCTGCTTCACCTGCCATGCCGAAAAACGCGGCCCGTTCCTGTGGGAGCACCCGCCGGTCAGCGATAACTGCACCAACTGCCACACGCCGCATGGTTCCAACAACGTCGCGTTGCTGAAGAACCGTCCGCCCTACCTGTGCGCATCGTGCCACATCGCGGGAGGCCACTCGACCACGGGTATTCGCAACGGTACCGATCTGGGTGCGGGAGTAGTGGTTGGTGGAGCGGCAACGGCAGCGCCGCAGATGGTCGGCAAGGCCTGCCTGAATTGCCATACGCAAATCCACGGGAGCAACCACCCGTCCGGCGCACGCTTTGCTCGATAAGATTAAGGGAGAACATATAATGAAACATGCAATAGAAAAGCGTTTCAGCCGCACCGTTTTGGCGGCTTCCATCGCGGCCATCGGGCTTTCCGTTCCGCTGGTCGCACAGGCGGAAGATGATGCCCAGAACCTGACTACTCCGGACAGCCAGGTCGAAGTGGGTGTCGGCAACGTATCGAGCGGCAGCTACAAGTTCGGCGATTACGGCAGGGGGATGCAGAGATCCGGCGCCCACCTGATCGGCAATGCCCGGACGAGCATGCGCAGTAGCGACAACGCCACCTATCTGGATCTCGTCGCGCGCAACCTGGGCCTGGATTCCCGGAGCGTCAGCATCAAGGGCGGCGAGCAAGGCAACTACGGGCTGAGCTTCGAATACGACGAGTTGATGAAGCTGCACAGCGACACCTTTATGTCGCCATACAACGGGATGGGTTCCACAGTCCTGACCGCACCGGGAGGGTTGGCCGCATGGGCCGCGACGATCGACACGACCCCCGGCGGAGCCATCAATGCGCCTGTTGCTGCAACCAATGTCACCTCTGTCATGATGACCGCCCTGGCGGCCAATATGAAGGCATTCAACGTCTCGACCAAGCGCAAGGGAACCGCGCTGGGCGTGACCAAGCAACTCGCCGGCGGCTGGGATGTCGCGGTGAACTACAAGCGCGAGGAAAAAGACGGCACCAAGCTCACCGGGGCGCCATTCCAGATCGCCGACAAGGGCAGCCGTGGCACCCTGCTCGCGCCCGAGCCGATCAACTACACCACCGACCTGTTCGATGTCTTGGCGCGTTATGCCGATGAAAAGCTGCAGGCGCAAGTCAGTTACCATGCCTCGCTGTTCAACAACGCCAACCAGTCGCTGACCTTTGACAACCTGTATTACCACGCGAATTCCGTCGTCGGCGCCAGTACGCTCACCGGCGCGCTTGGGCAGATGCCGGACAACCAGTTCCATCAGGTCAATGCTTCGGGCGGCTACTCCCTTAGCAAGGAGACGCGCCTGACCGGCAGCCTGAGCATCGGCCGCATGACGCAGAACGACGCGTTTCTGCCTTACATCACCACGGCCGGCATTCTGGCTGCGCCGCCGGTGGCCTCGCTCAACGGGAAAGTCGATACCACGCATGCGGACATCAAGCTGCATACGAAGCTGATGCACGATGCCGCTCTCACCGCTGGCTACAAGTATGATGACCGCCAGAACCGCACCGCGGTCAATACATATTTCTACATGCCGGCCGACAACAACAGTGCCGCTACATACCCTAATAATGCAACATCAAGCAATAACAGGAGGAACACGCCGCTCAGCAAGACCCAGCAGGTGCTCTATGCGGATCTGGACTACGAGCTTTCGAAGGCCACCCAGCTCAAGTTGGGCTATGACTTCGACAAGATCACGCACACCAACGAGCCGACCTCCGGCGACACGGAGCATACGGTCAAGGCCGAAGTCAAGCACAGTTTCAGCGATACGGCTTCCGGCGGATTGGCCTTTGCCCACTCCGACCGGAATGCCGATACCTATAACGGCGCGGCTCCGCTGTTTGCCACCTATCAATCCGGTTATCTCGCGGGCCTGTGCGTTGCGCCGAACACGTTCCTGTACAACGGTGTGGTGACGGCCTGTACCGGCGTGGCGTCGGCAACCTCGGCTGCCACTATCCCGTTCCTTGACACGCCGGCGCTGATGAAATTCTTCCTGACCGACCGCAAGCGCGACAAGTTGCGCGCTTATGGCAATGTCGCGGCCGGCGAAAAGCTCGACCTGCAATTCGGTGCCAGTTATTACAAGGAAAGATATCCCGATGCTGAAATCGGTTTTGGCTTGGCCAAGGCAACCGGCTGGACCGCCAACGTCGATGCCAACTGGGCGGCTACCGAGGCGGTGAACGGGATGTTCTTCGCATCCTTCGAGGATTACTCGACCGACCAGAATGGCCATAACGGCGCATCCAGCGCAACCGCCCCGGCAATCACTACCCTTGACAGGCAGAATAATACCGTGGCGTTCGACCCGTTGACCGGCACGACTGTCCGCACCGACCGTTCGTTGACTCTGGGGCTGGGTTTCAAGGTCAAGCAGGACGACAGCTTTGACTGGGGCGGCAATTTCACGCACACCAACACGGCGGGGTCGACCCGCTTCAAGGATATCGGCTCGCGTATCGCCGCTACTGTATTGCCTGTGCCCGATGCGGTTTCCCGGCTCAACCGCCTGGAGCTGTTCGGCAAATACAAGGTGCAGAAGGGCGTCACGCTCAACGTGAAATACGCCTACGAGCAATACAATTCCACCGACTGGGCGTGGGATGGGCAGACGTATACCTCGTCCACGACTTTTATCGGCACCGGAATGACCAGCCCGGACTACCGGGTGCATGTGCTCGGGGCATCGCTCACTTATAAATTTTAAGTAATTGTTACACATTGGCTCTGCATTGCCGCCGGGGTCGCAAGACCCCGGGGTATTGTGTACACCCGGTTGCCTGCTGGTGCGTTATGGTTGCCAAGGAAGGTGTTTCTCCCTTTCCCTTCCAAAGCAGCAATAACTATGTAGGGTGCATTCCATGCACCATTGCCAGTGGTGCATGGAATGCCCCCTACGATATTTAACTTCTGATTTAGAAGTGGAATGGGTGCGAGTGAGGGCGGTTAGTGCCGGGTTTTTTATATGTTGAAAATTTTTATAGTTCGGAAATAAGGAGATTTAAATGAAACACAAAATGGGTTACGCGCTGCTGGCGGGCAGCATGCTGTTCGGGCTTACCGTTGCAACCGGCGCTAATGCGGGGGACGTGAACAAGCTTGCCGAAACCTGCGCGAATTGCCACGGCAAGGATGGCGCCAATGCCGAGAGCGATGTGCCGAACATCGGCGGCTTTTCCGCCAAGTATTTCGCCATCACCATGGAGCATTACAAGAAGAAGGAACGCCCTTGCGTCGAGACCAAGATACGCTCCGGTGACAAGAAAGGCACCAAGTCCGATATGTGCCAGGTGGTGAAGGATTTGAGCGACGACGACATCAAACAGGTGGCGCAGCATTTCGCCGGAAAAAAGTTTGTGCGCACCGCGCAGAAGTTTGATGCAGCCTTGGCCGCCAAAGGCAAGGATATCCACGACAAGAGCTGCGAAAAATGCCATTCAGAGGCTGCCAGCCTGGCGGATGACGATGCGGGCATCCTTGCGGGTCAGAAAACGGCCTATCTGAAAGAGCAAACCGAGTTTTTCCTTGGCGGCAAGCGGCCGATGCACAAGAAGATGAAGCCGAAGATCGAAGCCCTCAGCAAGGATGAAATCGAAGCGGTGCTCCAGTATTACGCCAGTTTTAAATAATTTGTTTCATGGGTAGAAATGCACCGGCGGGAACGCGATGGATCGTCCCTTTGCAACGCTATATTGTCCACGAGGAATGAAGATATGTCAGAACCAGTCCCAGCAGGCGTGTTAAAGAAACTTTGCCAGGTTTTTTGCCGCCCGAGCGCCCGTTTTTCGCTATTGACCCTGCTGGTGGGCGGTTTTGTGGCGGGTATTATTTTCTTGAGTGTGTTTCATACCGGCGTGGAAGCAGCCAACACGGAAGCATTCTGTATCGGTTGCCACGAAATGAAAGGCAATTACGAGGAATACAAGAAGACCATCCATTATTCCAACCGTACCGGAGTGCGGGCGACTTGCCCGGATTGCCATGTGCCCAAGGAATTCATACCCAAGATGTTGCGCAAATTCGAGGCGCGGCATGATGTGTGGGCGCGCCTCACCGGAAAAGTCGATACGCCCGAGAAATTCGAGGCTCACCGGGGGGAAATGGCGGAGCGCGAGTGGGCCAGGATGAAGGCCTCGAATTCCAGCACCTGCCGCGGTTGCCACACCTACGAGGGCATGAGTGCCGAGATGCAGGATCCGGCCGCGGTGAAAAAACACGAGATGGCTGCGAAGCCCGGTTCCGGAAAGACCTGCATCGACTGCCACAAGGGTATCGCGCACAAATTGCCCAAGGATGCGGGAGGCTAAGCTTGTCTCACGGGTAGATTCGCTGCGCTGATCTACCCCTGCCGCACCCTTAATGAAGGATAACTACAATGAAAACCATTATTACCCTGCTGGTGCTGACCGCAATTGCCAGCACCGCCGTCGCCGCGCCGCAGACAAACGCCGCCGATACCGCCAAACCGGCTGTTGTTCTGCCTGCCGGACATGTACCGATCACCGCTGCACCTGCGGCAATACAGCTTACCCGCAAGGGTAAAGTATTGGACGTGGTTGACTCGCCAGCGTACACCTACCTGCAGGTAACCGGAGACAAAGCCCCGGTATGGCTTGCCGCCTACAAGACCGATATAGCCAAGGGCACTGTCATCAATTATTCCGACGGTGTGGCGATGAGCAACTTTCACAGCAAATCGCTGAACCGCACCTTTGACACGTTGATTTTTGTGGATCGGATAGAAGCGGAAAAGAAATAACCAGAAATAACAACCGGGCACCGGTTGAAGCCAGCCGAAACAGGCGCTGCAAGAATCATTCGCTGTAAATGGGCACCATCGCCTCGGCCATCGCTGCGCTCTTAATCTCTCCTGACAGGAGCAAGGCGATGGCAGGAGGTAGTTCCCCCGTACGCAATATGCGAGCCATTATTTAATGGTTGATGGCGCGCATTCCACGGGTTCAATCGTATATAATCCCGCGTTGTCCAATTTCAGGTTTTTTTCACATGCTGGAAGTCAGCAATCTTGCTTGCAGCCGAGGCGATCATCGCTTGTTTTCCGGATTGAGCTTCGCGTTGCATGCCGGGCAGATCATGCAGGTGCAAGGCGCGAACGGCAGCGGCAAGACCAGCCTGCTACGCACCTTGTGCGGCTTTCTGATGCCGGATGAGGGGGCGATTACCTGGCGCGGCGAAAGCATCCGCGATCTGGATGAGGAATATTACGCCGAGATGCTGTACCTCGGGCATTTGAACGCGATCAAGGATGAATTGAGCGCGCTGGAGAATCTGCGCATTTCCGCGGGACTTTCCGGGATGGAACTGGATGAAAAGGAGGCGCTGGCCGCGTTGCGCCGTATGGGCCTGCGCGGTCGCGAGAGGCTGCCCACCAAGGTACTCTCGCAAGGGCAGCGGCGGCGCGTGGCGCTGGCGCGACTGCTGGTCAGCGATGCCCAACTGTGGGTGCTGGATGAACCATTGACCGCGCTGGATGTCGGAGCCGTGACGCTGATTCAGGAGCTGGTTGCGGAGCATCTGACGCGGCAGGGGATGGTGATCTTTACCACGCATCAGCCGCTGGAAGTGGCAGGGGTGGAAATGCGCAGCTTGTCGCTATCATGAATCTGAAGATAATAGTTGGCGGGAAATTTTTCATAGTCTTACGCTATTGGGTTGCATTCGTAGGTGCGAATTTATTCGCACTTGGTTCGTTGTTAGTGCGAATAAATTCGCACCTACAAAACCGCCAACCATTTTTTTAGGATGAAAAAGTCATCGATGCTTGGCTTGCTGGTGCTGGTGATACGCCGCGACCTGGTGCTGGCGATGCGCCGCCGCGCCGACGTGCTCACCACGCTGATCTTTTTCGTGATGGTGGTCAGCCTGTTCCCGCTGGGGGTCGGGCCGGAAATGGATATGCTGCGCAAGATGGCTGCGGGCGTGTTGTGGGTGGCGGCGTTGCTGTCCTCGATGCTGTCGCTGGGGCGTTTGTTCTCGGCAGACTATCTGGATGGCACGCTGGAACAGATGATGCTGGCGCCGCAGTCTTTGTCGATGCTGGTGCTGGGCAAGATGGTGGCGCACTGGATGGTGTCCGGTTTGCCGCTGGTGCTGATGGCGCCGGTGCTGGGTTTGCAGTTTGACATGCCGGTGCAGGCACTCGGTGTATTGATTATCGGCCTGCTGTTGGGGACGCCGGTACTGAGCATGATCGGCGCGATCGGCGCGGCTTTGACGCTGGGCCTGCGCGGTGGCGGTGTGCTGTTGTCGCTGCTGGTGTTGCCGCTGTGCATTCCGGTGCTGATCTTCGGTACCGGGGCGGTCGAGGCGGTTTCGACCGGATTAAGCGCGGCGTCGCATTTATCCCTGTTGGGTGCGTTGCTGGTGTTGGCGCTGGTGTCCACCCCGTGGGTGACGGCACAGGCGTTGCGTATTTCGATGGAGTAACAAAGTTGGCAATAAACTGGTTCAAATATTCGGCACCCACTACCTTCTACGGCCTGGCCGGGAAACTGATTCCGTGGTTCGCACTTTCCGCCGCGATCCTGTTTGTGATCGGGTTGTATATCGGCTTCGCGGTCGCGCCGGTGGACGCGCAGCAGGGCGAGTTCTACCGCATCATTTTCATCCATGTGCCGACTTCCATCCTGTCGATGTTCCTGTATCTGGTCATGGCGGGTTACGCGGCACTGGGTCTGGTTTTCAATACCCGTCTGTCGGCCATGATGGCTACCGCCATCGCGCCCACCGGCGCGCTGTTCGCGTTTATTTCATTGTGGACCGGCGCATTGTGGGGTAAGCCGATGTGGGGCGCATGGTGGGTATGGGATGCGCGCCTGACTTCCGAATTGATCCTGCTGTTCCTGTATCTTGGTTTCATCGCGCTGCACGCCTCTATCGATGACCCGCGCCGCGCCGACCGCGCCAGCGCATTGCTCGCGATCGTGGGATCGGTGAATGTGCCGATCATTTATTTTTCGGTGAAATGGTGGAATACCCTGCATCAGGGTTCGACCATCAAGTTCAGCGGCACCTCGATGCACGTCGCGATGCAGCAGGCGATGTTTACCGTGCTGCTGGCCTGCTGGCTGTATGCGATTGCGGTGGTGCTGGCGCGCGTGCGCAGCATCATCCTGGAGCGCGAGCGTGACACCGTCTGGATTTCTGAGTTGCCGGAGGTGCGGTCATGACACGGTACGCGAATGTGGGAGCGCGGGCGTCCTCGCCCGCATGCGGACGGGACGTCCGCGTTTCAGTGCCGACGGGGACGTCGGCGCTCCCATCCAGTAACGTGTCGGAGGTGCGGTCATGAGACGGTGCGCGAATGCGTCTGGTGCGGGAATGACCGCATCGCACCTCCTCCCGCAATCGGCTGTCTTCGCCAGTAACGTGTCGGAGGTGCGGTCATGAGCGGGCTGGATATCTGGATGAGGGAAAACCCGCTTGCCTATATCTGGTTGGGTTCGTATGGCGTTGCATTCCTCATCTTTGCGGTTGAGATCGCAATGGTCAGGCACAGGAGAAAAATCACGTTGCAACAGGTGCGCCTGATGCGCGAGGCAGAAGACGAAGCAGGAGACGAGAGTTAGCATGAAGCCACGCCAGAAAAGATTGATGTTTATCCTTGTTGCGGTCGCCGCGTTGGCCTTGGTCGTCGGCCTAGTGTTAAACGCGCTGGATAAGAACGTCAGCCTGTATTTCACCCCGACCCAGGTGTTCAACAACGAGGCTCCGCAAGGGCGCAGCTTCCGCATCGGCGGGGTGGTTGAAGAAGGCAGCGTGAAGCGGCAGAAGGATGGCTTGTCGGTGCATTTCGTGATCACCGACAGGCACAAAAGCATACCGGTCATTTACAAGGGCATCCTGCCGGATTTGTTCAAGGAAGGTAAGGGCGTGGTCGCGCAAGGCAAGG
>MGWP01000052.1:17162-18479 GCA_001801055.1 Gallionellales bacterium GWA2_55_18
GAGGCTGCCGATGCGTTGAAGAAAGGCGAGACCGCGAACGCTTCCGCCGTTGCGGCAACTCCGGCGAGCGCGCCTGGTACCAAGTAAATGTAGGTCGGGCTCTGCCCGACACGGTGGGCGGAGCCCACCCTACGATAATGAATAATTATTTGAAAGTTTCAGCATGATTCCAGAAGTTGGCCAGTTCGCGTTGATCGTTTCATTGTTTCTGGTGGCATGCCTCGGCACGCTGCCGATCATCGGTGCGGCGCGCAATAGTGCGGTATTGATGGGCACCGCACGCACGCTGGCTTATGGCCAGTTCGTATTCATCTCCATCGCGTTTGCCTGCCTGACCTACGCGTTCGTCGTCAACGATTTTTCCGTGCTGTATGTCGCGCAGCATTCCAATTCGCAGCTTCCCGTCGCCTACCGCGTGGCCGCCGTGTGGGGCGGGCACGAAGGTTCGTTGCTGCTGTGGGTGTTCATCCTGTCCGCATGGGTGCTGGCCGTCGCCTTCTACAGCAAGCATTTGCCCGAAGAAATGGTGGCGCGTGTATTGGGCGTGATGGGGCTGGTCGCGGTGGGCTTCCTGCTGTTCATGCTGTTCACCTCGAATCCGTTCGACCGCCTGCTGCCCGCTGCTGCCGACGGGCGCGACCTGAACCCGTTGTTGCAGGATCCCGGCCTGGTGATCCATCCGCCGATGCTGTACATGGGCTATGTGGGTTATTCGGTGGCGTTTGCGTTCGCCATCGCCGCGTTGCTGGGCGGGAAGCTGGATGCGACCTGGGCGCGCTGGTCGCGCCCGTGGACGACCGTGGCATGGGTGTTCATGACCGGCGGCATCGCGCTGGGCAGCTGGTGGGCCTATTACGAATTGGGCTGGGGCGGCTGGTGGTTCTGGGATCCGGTGGAGAACGCCTCGTTCATGCCGTGGCTGGTTGGCACCGCATTGATGCATTCGCTGGCGGTGACCGAGAAGCGCGGCGCATTCAAAAGCTGGACGGTGCTGCTGGCCATCGCGGCGTTCTCTTTGAGTCTGATGGGCACATTCCTGGTGCGTTCCGGTGTGCTGACTTCGGTGCATGCGTTTGCCACCGACCCCAAGCGCGGCATTTTCATCCTGTCTTTTCTGGTAGTCGTGATCGGTGCGTCGCTGCTGCTGTTTGCGTGGCGCGCGCCGAAGATCGGTTTGGGCGGCAAGTTCGATCTGCTGTCGCGCGAAGCGCTGCTGCTGTCGAATAACGTGCTGCTGTCGGTCGCCTCTGCCTCGGTGTTCATCGGCACACTGTATCCGCTGTTCATGGATGCGCTCGGCCAGGGCAAGCTGTCGGT
>MGWP01000053.1 GCA_001801055.1 Gallionellales bacterium GWA2_55_18
TTGCGCAGCTTATCGAACAGGTTTTCGGTGAGGTGGCACAATGCCACCAGTTCGGTCGCGTTGAGGAATCCCGCGCCGCCCTTGATGGTGTGGAAACCGCGGAATATCACGTTGAGCAGATTGCTGTCGTTGGGAGACTTCTCCAGCTCCATCAGCTTGCTGTCCACATCGGCGAGCATGTCTCCCGCCTCTTGCAGAAAATCGCTCAACATATCTTCCATGCCGGCAAAGTCACCCATTTTTTTCTCCCTGTCTGTACGGGCACGGCTCGCCGCCCCCCTACGTCACATCAAAAGCCCATGCTCTCCAGCAACTCATCCACCTGGTTCTGGCTGGTCACCACGTCCGAACGCCCGTGCGGGTTGATGACGGGGCCATTCAGCAATCCCGCGTTACTCCAGTCCGCCTTGAGCGAAGGCGGTGCACTTTCCAGCAGCAACGCCAGCAATTGTTTTTCCATGTTCTGTGTCAGATCGATGATCTTCTTGATGACCTGCCCGGTCAGGTCCTGGAAATCCTGCGCCAGCATGATTTCCATCAGGTAGGCATTGGTCGCCTTGGTATGCTTGGGTACACCGTTCAGGAAAGCCTGCGTCTGCATGACCATATCCCTGAACTGGTCCACGGTAAGTTTCTGTTCGAACAGCATCTGCCACAGACCGGCCAGCCGTTGCGCCTCGGCACCCATCACTTCGACGATCGGTTGCGCGGCCTCGGTCGCGTTCAATACCCTCTCTGCAGCCTGATGCGTCATGGTCACCACGTAGTTCAGGCGGTCGCGCGCATCGGGGATGCTCGACGCTGCCTTCTCGATCTCCTTGGTCAGCCCCAGTTCGCGCAAGGTGTCATGCAACGCCCGTGCCATGTGGCCGACCTGACTGATGACCTTGTTCGCATCGAGATCGCCAACCACCATTTTGTTTTCAGATACGGCGCCCGCATGGGTCTCGGCAACATTGGCCGCCACGATGCTGTCGAACAACGACTCGAGGTCTTCTGAATCCTGATTTGCGTTATTGTCTGCCATCGCATCGCTCACTTTTGCATGTTTTGAAATATTTTTTTCAGCTTCTCGTCCAGTGTCGCGGCAGTGAACGGCTTCACCACATAGCCACTCGCCCCGGCCTGCGCCGCCTCGATGATGTTCTCCTTCTTCGCCTCCGCCGTCACCATCAACACCGGAAGCTTCTTGAGCTTGTCATCCGCGCGGATCGCGCGCAACAACTCGATGCCGGTCATGTTGGGCATGTTCCAGTCGGAAACCACAAACTCGAACTCGCCCGCGCGCAGCTTGGCCAACGCATCCACCCCGTCTTCCGCCTCCTGGACATTGGCGAAACCCAACTCTTTGAGCAGGTTACGCACGATGCGGCGCATCGTGGAGAAATCGTCCACCACCAGAAATTTTGTATCCTCTATACCCACAGCAAACTCCCAAACTCAGTTGCTAGTCGTTAGACGCTAGTCGCCAGTTAAAAACAAAAACCCGCGAAGCGGACGACACCAACTAATAACTAACGACTGTTTTTAACTGCCTTAAGTCAACAAAGGCCGCAATGTCTCCGACAATGCGATCGAATCGAATTTGGCCACATAGTAATCCACCCCGACCCGTTTGCCCATGGCACGGTTCGCATCGGAAGACAGCGAAGAGTGCATCACCACGGGAATCCCGTCAAAACGGCTGTCTGACTTGATTTGCTGGGTCAGCACATAACCATCCATCTCCGGCATTTCCGCATCGGTCAGGATCACCTGTATTTGTTCGTGCAAACTGCTGCCAGACGCGTGCGTACTATCGGCCAACGCCTTGAGCCTGTCCCACGCCTCATGGCCGTTGTTCGCCTGAATGTGCTTGACCCCCATCTTGTCCAGCACCTCGGCGATCTTCCTGCGCGCCACCATCGAATCGTCCGCGAAGAATACGCACAGGTCGCGATTGGATTGCACGCGCTCGACATTGCCCACGATCCCTTCGCCAAAAGCATCCGCCAGTATCTGCTCGACATCCAGGATCGAAACCAGCGAGCCGTCTTCCAGTTCGGTGATGGCGGTGATCAGCGCCCCCTTGTCGGAAAGCATGCCCTCGGCAGGGCGCACCTTGTCCCAATCGACCCGGATGATGCGATCCACATCCTTCACCAGAAAACCGAGGATGTGCCGGTTGAACTCGGCGACCAGCATGGTTTCATGCTTCTCGTTGCCAACGGTACCCATGAATTTTGCCAGGTTCAATACCGGCATCACATGCCCGCGCAGGGAAATGATGCCATCCACGCCGCTCGGCATGTTCGGCGTGCGCGTGATCTTCCCGGCCTGGCTCACCTCCTTGACCTTGAACACGTTGATGCCGAATTTTTCATTCCCCCCCAAGCTGAACAACAGGATTTCCATCTTGTTGGTGCCCGCCAGATTGGAACGCGCATCGATATGCCCCAGCACGTTCTCCTGTCCACTGCTAGCCACCATATCTTCCGTATATGCCATTTTTTTCTCCTCGGCGGGGGTACGGCGCACCGTGCCCTGCTATCAAGCCAACAACCGCGCCAGCGTCTGAGCCAGCTTCTGCGGCTCGAACTTCGGCACATATTCGTCCACTCCGACCGACTTGCCCATCTGCTGGTTCTGGCTGTTCGACAGAGAAGAATGCATCAGCACCGGGATACCGGCGAACCGCTTGTCCGCCTTGATCTTGCGCGTCAGCATATAGCCGTCCATCTCGGGCATCTCGACATCGGTGAGGATCACCTGTATCAGGTTCTTGAGTGGCGTCTTCGATGCCTCTGCGGAGGCTGCCATCCTGGACAGCTCTTCCCACGCCTGGCGTCCGTTGATTGCCGAAATGTGTTTCACCCCCATCGCATCGAGCGTCTTGGTGATCTGGTTGCGCGCCACCGAAGAATCGTCGGCAAAGAACACCGTTCTATCCGCCATGCCCAGCGGCTTGACGCTCTTGAAAATCACCTCGTCGGAGCCGAAATGCCCGGTTTCAGCCAGCACCTTCTCCACGTCCATCATCATCACCAGACGTTTATCCTTCAGCTCGGTAATTGCCGTAACCAGACCGCCCATCTCAGCCGCCAGCATCGCGGGCGGCACGCGCATCGCCGACCAGTCCAGCCGCAGGATATTGTCCACCGCCTTGACCAGGAAACCTTGGGTATGCCCGTTATACTCGGTGACGATCATGATCTCCGGCTTGCTCTCGGCTTCCATGCCGATGTACTTTGCCAAGTCGATCACCGGCACCAGCGCGCCGCGCAAGCTCACCATACCTTCGACTGCGGGAGGCATTTCCGGCGCACGGGTAATCTCCGGAATACGCATCACCTCGCGCACCTTGAACACATTGATTCCGAAGGTCTCCTCCCGCCCGGTACGCACATCCTTGCCCAGCGAGAACATCAGTATCTCGAGCTTGTTGGTTCCCGCCAGCTTGGTTCTGGCATCGATGTTCTTCAACAGATCCGACATTTCCTTCCCCCTAAACGCAACGCCGACACCCGGAGCCAGCGGAACCGTCGCTCCAGCCCCGGTCGGTGTTGCCTGTTCTCAATCCCCGCCCTGCATTCCGCATTTGGTCAACGGGTATCCGGCCTTCTTCAATTCCGTAGCCGATTTTCTCAATTCGTCCGCCGCCGTCTTGGCCTCTCCGGCGGAGTGCGCATTATTGTCCATCAGTCCGTTAATCCGTTCCAGACTTTGCGCCACGCTCTCTCCCGCCGCCGACTGTTCTTTCGAGGCCATGGCAATGTGACCGATGCGTTCCGCCACATTGACCGAGGCGCTCATGATCTCCTTCAACCCCTCGCCGTTCTTGCGTATCAGGGTGATGCCTGTTTCCACCTCGGCCACCGCGCCTTGCATGGAACTGACCGCCGCATCGGAAACCGAATTGATCTCGGCGATGGTACGCGCGATATCCTTGGTGCTCGTCGAGGTGCGCTCGGCCAGCTTGCGCACCTCGTCCGCCACCACTGCGAACCCGCGTCCCTGTTCCCCGGCGCGCGCCGCCTCGATCGCGGCATTCAGCGCCAGCAGGTTGGTCTGCTCGGCAATGTCCTTGATGGCGTTGGCGATCGTGCCGATGTTCTTGATGGACGCGCCCAGATCTAAAATAGTCTTGCTGGACAATTGTACCGTATTCGCCACTTTGCTTGTCGCATCAATGCTCAACTCCATGTTGCGGCTGTTTTCCTCGACGACCTTCTGCATCGCTTTGGCATCGCCGAGCGAAGCCGCCGCCATATTGGCTACTTCGGCAACCGACTGGCTGAATTCCTCCATCGTGGAAGCGATCTGCTGGATATGGTCCTGCTCGGTCAGCACATTATCCGCCACCCCGGACACCCGTGCATCCATGTCTATGATGCGCCGCTGCATCTGCCCCACCGGCGTGACGATCTCATCCACCATGGTGCGCAGATAGGTCTGCATGGTCTGGATCTCGCACAACAGTGTTCCCATCTCATCCCGGATGGAAATATCCAGCTCGTTATCCATATCGCCCTGCATGATGCCCCTGAACCCCTTGGTCAGCTCTCGAACCGGACGGCTGACATACCTGTTAGCGCAGAAACCGATGAAGAAATACAGAACGACCAGCAATCCGGCCTGTCCCGCCAGCATCATCCATGCCCGCTGCTCGGCTTTTGCCAGCTCGGGCCCGAGGTCGAACAGCACGTCCGAGGCGCCCAGCACCGCACCTTCCTGCGCCTGGTGGCAACCGGTGCAATCCGTGCCGTGGAAATCCTTGCTCGCAAGATAAGGCGTGACGACGCGCAATGACGGCACACCAGCCTTGTCGTAGGCCAGCGTTACGCTTCGTTCCTTGCTTGCCAGCACCTGCCGCTGGATATCATCCGTGACCGCTTCCTCGGGCAGACCGGCCCCATACATATCCACCACCGATTGCGCACGGATAACCCGCGCCTCGATTACACCGCCCGATGACTTGACCTTGTCGAGCAGCAGCTTGCGATTCCCCGGCTCGCCGATCTGCCCCGTGGTCATCAGCATATTGGCGCTGTCGATGATCTGGTTGGCGACCAGATCGCCTTTCTCCGTGGCGGAGTTCACCATGTCTCTTTGCAGCTCGCCCCACACGACAACCTGGCCGGCAAGGGAGAAAACCGTCAGCGGAATGAGTATCACCGCTTGCAGCTTGGCTTTCAGCGACCAGTTCTTGAACTTGAAACGCTCATACCTGGAAACGATCTGCTTGCCGCTCCGGTTCAGTTCGCCATAGAGCGCCTCCGCCTCGGCCACCTGTTCGCGCGTAGGCGCCCGGCGCACCGAAACGTAACCGATGGTCTGTCCGTTCTCGATAATGGGCGCGACGGTGGCTCGCACCCAGTAGTGGTCGCCGCTCTTGCTACGGTTCTTCACCACGCCGCGCCAGGGACGCCCCTCATGTAGCGTGTCCCACAGCCACTTGAAGGCCTGCGGCGGCATGTCCGGATGGCGCACGATATTGTGGCTCCGCCCGATCAGTTCCTCGCGCGAATAACCCGATATCGCCACGAAGGCATCGTTCGC
>MGWP01000054.1:0-3717 GCA_001801055.1 Gallionellales bacterium GWA2_55_18
CGAATTCCTTGCGAACCTGCTCCATCGTGATGTCGGTGCCGACGCGCGTCTTCAACCGTACCTTCACCCCCAGGTCTAGGATGCGCTGAATCTCCGCATCCAGCACTTCGCGCGGGGTGCGAAAGCCCGGGATGCCGTAGCGCATCATGCCGCCGAGGTATTCATGCTCGTCAAAAATCGTGGCCTCGTGACCCTTCAACGTCAGTTGGTAGGCGCAGGACAATCCTGCCGGGCCGCCGCCGAGAATCGCCACTTTTTTTCCCGATGGAGCAACATCGGGCTGCTTGAATTTCAGCTTGTTGGCGATTGCATATTCGCCGAGAAAATGCTCCACCGAGTTAATGCCGACATGGTCATCCACCTCGTTGCGGTTGCAACCGGTTTCGCAAGGCGCCGGACACACACGCCCCATCACCGACGGGAACGGGTTGGCCTCGGTCAGACGGCGCCAGGCGTATTCGATGGCCGGCATAACCGGCTTGCCGTCGGCGCCGACCGGCGGCTTTTCGGTGCCGCGCAAGATGGACAGATAGCCGCGAATATCCTCACCCGCCGGGCAACTGCCCTGGCAGGGCGGCGTAGACTGGATGTAAGTCGGGCATTTATGCGAATGGCCCGCCTGCAATATTTTATCGTTCAAACGGCGCACTTTACTATCGCCATCCTTGAAGCGGCGGAACGTGACTTTCTGCGGGGTTTCGGTTATTGCTGACATGTTGTCCTACCTCCAGTAAATTATTACTTGTCGCCCAGCTTGATCGCGTTGCTGACCAGTTGGTGCACGCCACCCACCATTCTTCTATCGAATCCGTAAATGGGCATGATCTTGGTGAATTGCGCCTTGCAGATCGCGCAAATGGTCGCCATGAAATTGACGCCATGTTCATCCGCCACCTGTCGCAGCACTTCCATGCGCGGCAGCGCCCCCTTGACGCGCAACTCCAGCAAATCGTCGGTCAGCAGACCGCCGCCACCGCCGCAGCAGAAGGTGCGTTCGCGAGTGGTTTCCGGTGACATTTCGACGAAGTTGTTGGCGACCGCCTTGATGATATTGCGCGGAATATCGAACTGTCCGCCAGCAAAATCCCCCATGCGCGACCCGCGTGCCACATTGCAGGAATCGTGGAAAGTGATGATGTGCTTGTCGTTGGCTTCCTTGTCGAAAGACAGCGCATTGAGCTCGATCATGTCCCAGGTGAATTCGCAGATATGCATCGGCTGCTTGTAACGATGGTCAAGCTGCTTTTGCAACATCTGGGCAAACTTGTCGTTTGGATCGGCCCCTTCACCCACGCCGCTCAGCGTGTTCCAGAAGCTGTAGGCGACGCGCCAGGCGTGGCCGCATTCGCCGACCACGATGCGCTTCACGCCGAGCTCCAGCGCAACCTCGCGGATACGCAGTGCAATCTTGCGCAACTGTTCATAGTTGCCGATGAACATGCCGAAATTGCCCGCCTCGGAGGCCATCGACGACAGCGTCCAGCTGGTGCCGGTGGCATGGAACACCTTGGCGTAACCGATCAGGCTGTCGATATGCGGTTCGGCGAAGAAATCGGCGGACGGTGTAATCAACAGCACTTCCGCGCCCTTCACGTCGATCGGGAAGCGCACGTCGATGCCGGTAGCCTCCTTCACGTCCTCTTCCAGCCCTTCCAAGGTGTCGATCAGCGCGGGAGCGGGCAGGCCGAGGTTGTTGCCGATCTTGTGCACCTTGCCGATGATCTCGTTGGAATATTTTTGGCCGTAGCCGACGGAATCGAGGATCTCGCGCGCCGCCATGGTGACTTCGGCGGTGTCGATGCCGTAAGGGCAGAACACCGAGCAGCGGCGGCATTCGGAACATTGGTGAAAGTAGTTGTACCACTCGTCCAGCACCTCGCGCGTCAGGTCGCGCGCACCGACCAGTTTCGGGAAAAATTTGCCGGGCAGCGTGAAGTAGCGACGGTACACGCTGCGCATCAAATCCTGGCGCGCTACCGGCATGTTTTTCGGGTCTTGCGTGCCGATGAAATAGTGGCACTTGTCGGAACAGGCGCCGCAATGCACACAGGCATCCATGAACACCCTGAGCGAGCGGTATTTGGACAGCAACTCGCCCATCCTGGCTATGGCGCGGTCATGCCAGTCTTCCACCAATTGGCCGGGAAAGCCGATCGCCTCGTTGATCTTGTCGCTGGCGACGAACGGGCCCTTGCCTTCCATCGCGCCCGGTTTCAGCGCCGGGATGATGGGAATGACACGATAGGCCGGCGCGGTGATATCGCTCATTTGATCGACTCCGATTCCAGTTGTTTTGCCCAGGCCGCAAGGTGACGCTTTTCGCGCGGGTTGTCCGTCTGGCAGCGCGTCGGCGAAAAGAAGATGCCTGGCGCGTGCAATAGTTTGCTGATGGGGAAAATGAGCATGAGCGCGGCGACCATCAACAAATGCAGATACAGGATGAAATCGGCGGGCAACATGCGGATATCGAAACTCATCAGGCCGAGAAAAAATCCTTTGACCGCGATCACATCGGTATGCACCGCGAATTGCATCAATAAGCCGGAAACAGCGATAGCGATGAGCAAGGCCAGCATCAAATGATCTGACGGCGTCGAAATGTAGCGGATGCGCTCGACGAACAGGCGGCGCATCCACAGCCCGCACAACCCCAGCAGCATGGTGAATCCGGCATACAAACCGAACGGCTGGAGGAGCGCAACCCAGCCCCACACCGGCTCGGTGAAGTAGCGCAGATGGCGCAGAATCACCAGCAGAAGGCTGGCATGGAACAGCCAGCCCAGACCCCATATCCACAAACTGGCCTTGAACAGGCTTTCGAACAACACCACTTCGCGCGCCATGCGCAATACCACTCCACCCTTGGTGGTCGGCGCAGGTGTGGTTGGAATTTTCAGCGGCGAAGGCGTGCGCGCATAAACATTGATGCGGTAGAGCAACCCCACAACGAGCGCCAGCGTTGCAAAGTAAAACAGGCTCGCAAAAATCACGCTTGCCATGTGATCGCTCTACCGGTGAAGAAGCCCAACGGGCATGGCAAAGAGCCGCCCTTGAAAATGAGAACCGCCATGCCCGCTTCCCTCACCCCAGCCCTCTCCCAGAGGGAGAGGAGGCAAACGAATCGCCGCGCGAGTTTCACGTCAGATGCAGCCGGTTGGCTTGGGCAGACCGGCGATCTTGCATGCCTGCTTGCCCGGGCCATACGGAAACAGGCCGTACAGGTATTCGCTGTTACCCTTTTCCGCACCAAACTTTTTGCCGATCGCCTTGGTCAGCACGCGCACTGCGGGGGCGATTTGATATTCATCGAAATACTCGCGCAAAAAGTTGACGACCTCCCAATGCTGGTCGGTCATGGTGATATTTTCGGTTTTCGCCATGTAATTTGCGATATCGGCATTCCAATCGGCCAAGTTGGTCAGATAACCTTCTTCATCGGTTTCGTAGGTATTGCCGTCGACTTCGATACTGGACATGCTATTTCTCCTTTAAAAATCGTTTGGTTATACACAACTACAGATTCTTGCGGCGGGGGAAGAGCCCCTCACCCCAACCCTCTGATGAAACTTCTAGCCATTCGACTAAGCTGGCAAACAACGCCAGCAAGTCGCTGGTTATCCCGCAAGCGGGCGAGGGAGCAAACGAATCGCTACGCGAGCTTCACCTTACAGCCAGGATTGGCAGGTTTTGTTGTCGGCTGTCAGGTCGACGAAACCG
>MGWP01000054.1:3723-6052 GCA_001801055.1 Gallionellales bacterium GWA2_55_18
TCCACCGGCGAGACGCCTTCGATGAGGCTGCCGGCCATGCCGCGCGCATCGAGATCCGGCATCAAAACGTATATCTTGAAACGCCCCATTGCCGCCCGCAACTTGTCCGCTGCCGCGCTGCCGGAGGTGGCCGCATAAACCGCATCCTCGATGAGCAGGACATCTCCGCCCGTTGCGGTATTCAGGCAGCTTTCCAGCATGCTGTCCGCAAATGGCGACTTATTAATGATATGCAGCATGTTTTTCTCCACTAGAAACTCAAAATCACGTCTTGCTCATCCATCAGCGCGCCCATCTCGGCGCGGCTGAGCAGGGTGACGTCCACCAGCAAATCTGCCTCGGTCAGGCCGCGTTCGTCCATGGATCCCTTGTCGACATACAGCTTCTCGACGTCATAATCCTCCAGCGCACGGTAGGCAGGCGAGAAATTTTTGGTCTCGATCCCTTTGGTCTGCTGGCCCTTCTTCAACTGGTATACGCCGTCATCCAGAAATGCCAGCGATACATCCTGATCGAACGCGGCGGTAATCAGCACCACTTCCAGCGACTCCAGCGCATAGATCGTGCCGTAAGGCGCCTTGCGGTTGACGAACATGAATTTTTTAATGTCGCTCACGATATATCCCCCTCAATCGCCAAAGGTGACCAAACGGTCGGTTTTGATGCCGGCTTCCACCAACTGCCCCAGGCCGGAGATACGAAAACCCTTTGCCAGATTCTCATCCTTGATGCCGCGGCGCAGCGCAGCCGCGACGCAGACCACCAGGTCAACCTGGTGCTCCTCGGCAAGTTTGCTCCAGCGGTTCACGATGTGGCGATCGTCCTGCGGCGGCTCAGTCAACTTGGAGGCATTGTGCACACCGTCGTGATAAAAGAACACGCGCCACACCTCGTGGCCTTTTTCGATCGCGGCCTTGCAGAACAGATAGGCCGAGTCGCTGGCCTGATGCTGATATGGCCCTTCATTGACGACAATACCGAATTTCATCTTGGTCATCCTAAAAATTTGTTGTAGGTCGGGTTTTAACCCGACACCCCAAATATCGGGCTGAAGCCCGACCTACGTTCAGAAGCGGATATGCGTCGACGCGTTCAGGTTGGCACGCGAACCGCGCCAGTCGTCGATCAGGTACTTGGTAAACGGCAACCCGGTTTTCTCGAAGAAGCGCGGCCAGCCGATGCGCTCGATCCAGTCGGCCATGCGCTCCCACGGGCGTGCATCTTCCTTGTATACATGCAGGATGTTCTTCACCGCCTCCGATACTTCCGGCCAGCGTGGCGGGTTATTGGGAATACCGGAGGCAACCATCTTCATGAACGTCGGCTTGCCACGCGCATTGGAGTTCTTGCCGCCCACCCAGATCGCGAACTTCGAATTTTCGGGATCATTGATCTGCATTGGCGGACAGGGGGGATAACAAGCGCCGCAGCACATGCATTTGGATTCGTCGATCTCCAGCGACGGCTTGCCGTTCACCATCGCGGGGCGGATCGCCGCCACCGGGCAGCGCGCCACCACGGTCGGCCGTTCACATACGTTGGCAACCAGGTCGTGGTTGATCACCGGCGGTTTGGTGTGCTGGATGATGATCGCGATGTCGGCCTGACCACCGCAGTTGATTTCGCAGCATGACGTGGAAATATGCACGCGGTTGGGCATTTCCTCACGCTTGAACTCATCATACAGCTCGTCCATCAGCGCCTTGACCGCACCGGATGCATCCGTAGCGGGAATATCGCAGTGCAGCCAACCCTGGGTATGTGAAATCATCGACACCGAATTGCCTGTGCCCCCTACCGGGAAACCGTTTTTCTCCAGTTCAGCGATCAGCGGCGCGACCTTTTTCTCGTCCGACACCATGTATTCGATGTTGGAGCGGATGGTGAAACGCACGCGGCTTTCGGCAAACTTGTCGGCGATGTCGCACAGCTTGCGGATGGTGTAAACATCCATCTGGCGCTGCGTGCCGGCACGCACCGTCCAGATTTCGTCACCGCTGTGCGAAACATGATGCAGCACGCCGGGACGCGGGCGGTCGTGATATTTCCAGTTGCCGTGGTTTTTCAGCATCAAGGGATGCATATACTTCTTGTTGTCGGGTACACCGACCTCTTTCGGCTTGCGCATTTGCACGGGTGCATTCATGTTTTATCTCCTAGGCGGCTTGCTGCTTTTTTGCGTTGATTTTGGCGACTTCGTCGTCCCAACCGTCGGTGCGGACATAGGGATTCATGCGCGGCGAATTGACCATGGCCGGATCGACTTCGATCTCCATCGCATCGAGGAAGTTGGCCAAACCGATGCGCTCGATCATTTCACCGGTGCGTT
>MGWP01000055.1 GCA_001801055.1 Gallionellales bacterium GWA2_55_18
CCAGATCCATGTCGCGGCTGGTCATCAATCTTTCGATGTCCATCACGATAATCATGCGGTCGTCCACCGTGCCCAGGCCGGTGATGTACTGGGTGTCCAACGCTGAGCTGAATTCCGGCGCGGGCTTTAGTTGCTCGGCGGACAGCGTGATCACGTCGGAAACGCCGTCCACCACGATGCCCACCACGCGGTTGGCGACGTTGAGAATGATGACCACGGTGAGCTGGTTGTACGTCACGTTGCCGAGACGGAATTTGATGCGCATGTCGATGATCGGCACGATGATGCCGCGCAGGTTGATCACACCCTTGATGAACTCCGGGGAGTTGGCGATGGTAGTCACCGCGTCGTAACCGCGGATTTCCTGGACTTTGAGAATGTCGATGCCATATTCTTCGCTGCCCAGCGTAAAAGTCAACAGCTCGCGGCCCCCGCTGTTTGCCGCCTGGCCTTCGTTCGCTTGCATGGTGTCCTCCCTCATTGGTTATTAAAGCATCTTATCCGTGGAGCAATGTAACTGTAGGGTGGGCTCTGCCCACCATGTCGGGCATAGCCCGACCTACATTTTGTATCGTTCCCATGCTCCGTCTTGGAACGATCATTAAAAAGGCTTGTTAAATAACAACCGCTGGATTTTCGCCTTCGCGGGAATGACGGTTAAGCCTGCGCCCTTCGACAGGCTCAGGACAGGCTTTGCCCAACCTACGAACCCCCTACGCTTGGGCAAACTTGACCAGCGCGCCCACGTCCATAATCATCGCCACCCGCCCGTCGCCCATGATCGTGGCGCCGGATATGCCGGTCACCTTGCGGTAATTGGTTTCCAGGCTCTTGATCACCACCTGGTGCTGGCTGACCAGATCGTCCACGAACAACGCAACTTTTTTGCCTTCCGCTTCCAGCAATACCAGAATGCCTTCTGCCGGATTGGTGAATTTGGGCTGGATGTTGAATATCTTGTGCAGTGCGATCACCGGCAGATATTCGCCGCGCACATGCAGCACCTGACCCTGCCCGCTGATTTCCTTGACGTCTTCGGCATCGGGTTGCAATGATTCGATGATGAAGCTGAGCGGGACGATGTAAAGCTGGTCGCCTACTGCGATGGACAAGCCGTCCAGTATCGCCAGGGTCAACGGCAAGCGAATGGTGATGGTGCTGCCTTCACCTGCTTTGGAGGCAATTTCGACGCGACCGCCGATACCCTCGATATTTTTCTTGACCACGTCCATGCCGACCCCGCGCCCGGACACATCCGTGACCACTGCGGCGGTGGAAAAACCGGGTGCGAATATCATCAGCCAGACATCGGCATCGCTGATGTTGTCGCTGAAGGGGATGCCTTTTTCCTTGGCTTTGGCGAGAATCCGTTCGCGATTCAATCCGGCACCGTCATCTATCACCTGGATGACGATGTTGCCACCCTGATGCGCGGCACGCAGGGTGATGGTGCCTTGCGGGTCTTTGCCCTTGGCGATGCGGTCTTCCGGCATTTCGACACCGTGATCCAAGCTGTTGCGCACCAGATGGGTGAGCGGATCGCTGATTTTTTCGATCAGCCCCTTGTCCAGTTCGGTGCCTTCACCGACCATTTTGAGCTGCACTTTTTTGTCGAGCTTTCCGGCAAGATCGCGCACCAGACGAGGGAAGCGGCTGAACACGAAATTGATCGGCATCATGCGTACCGACATCACAGATTCTTGAAGTTCGCGGGTGTTGAGTTCGAGCTGCGCCAATCCGTTGAGCAGTGATTCATTCAATACCGGATCAAGATGGGAGGCAACTTCCGCCAGCATGGATTGTGTAATCACCAACTCGCCAACCAGATTTATCATCTGATCGACCTTTTCCACACTGACGCGGATCGAAGTTTCGGCAGCTGGCGCGGCGACAGCGGGAGCACCCCGATCTGCGGCGCGGCGGTGTGGTACCTCATCCCCCTGAATAGCCGTAGCAGCAGGTGCCGCTTGCCCCGTCTTATCTTCCACATCGACGAAGAAGCCATAGCCTTGCGCATTTTCTGCTTCCGCTTTGAGTACCTCAGGCTCGACGAAAAACCCATAGCCCTGCGCATCTTCGGCTGCCGCCTGAAGTTGTTCCGGCTCGACGAAAAACCCGTACCCTTGATCTTCTTCCTCTGTCTTCTGATCCCCAATCAGCTTGATAGTCAGTTGCTTGGGTTCCAGAAAGAATGAGAAAGTTTCGCGCAATTCGTCTTCGGATGTGTAACTGGTCAGCGTCAATGTTACCGATTTGGCGGCGATTTTCTGTTTTTCGATTTTGCCGATATTGCCCAGCTCTTCCAGCAGATTGTTGAGCTCGGCCTTGCTGGGGAAAATGGCGGGAGACTTGTCGAACTTGACCTGATAAATATGCTGCACGGAGGGGGGCGCTGTTTCTTGCACAGGGGCGGAAGTTATTGTCGCCGAGGTTTCTGTCCTCTGTCCTCTGTCTTCTGTCTTCTGGCTCCCCTTCGCGGTCAATTGCGATAGCCTGGCGCGTATTTCAATCGAAGGTGCGGGGTCGGCGATGGTTCCGTTCTGATGCGCTTCCAGCAAGCCTTTCAGCACGTCGCCCGCCTGCAGGAAGGCGTCCACCATATCGGCGGTGATCTTGATTTCGTTTTTGCGTATGCCGTCGAGCAGGGTCTCGAGAATATGCGTCACTTCGGTCATGTCGTTAAAACCGAAGGTGCCGCTGCCGCCTTTAATGGAATGCGCAGAACGAAAGATGGCGTTTAGCTGATCCGGATCGGGCGCATCAAGATCAAGCGCGAGCAGCAGGCTTTCCATGCTATCGAGGTGCTCGGCTGACTCCTCGAAAAACACCTGATAAAACTGGCTCATGTCGATGGACATTGGCTTTTCCCTAGGATGATATGCGAAAAATTCTGGTGGTAGCCTCTGTAGGTCGGGCTATGCCCGACATGGTGGGCAAACGGTTTATTGTTGCCTACGCGGATGAACGGTGGGCACAGCCCACCCTACGTTTTAACCAACCACTTTTTTAACAACCTCCAGCAGTTTCTGCGGATCGAACGGTTTTACCAGCCAGCCGGTTGCGCCGACCGCCTTGCCTTGCGTTTTCATGGCATCGCTGGATTCGGTGGTCAGCATCAGGATCGGCACAGACTTGTATTGCGGCAGCCCACGCAGGGCTTTGATCAGCGTCAGGCCGTCCATCTTGGGCATGTTCTGGTCGGTCAGCACCAGATTGGCCGCATTGGCTTTGGCCTTATCCAACCCATCTTGTCCATCGATCGCTTCGATGACGGTGTAGCCGGCAGATTTCAGGGTAAAAGCCACCATTTGCCGAATGGAGGCGGAATCATCGACAGTCAGTATGATTTTGGCCATGTTTTTGCGCTCGGTAAGTTGTCAGGAATGCCGAAGTAGATTGCACTATTTAGCTGAAAAATGCAATGGAAAAGTAATGGGTTATACCAATGGGGGCGCTTAACCGCTGCTTGCGAAGCACCCACCGCTAGAATAATTCAATGTCGCCCGTATCGAAGTTGTCCTGAGCGACCGGATTGGATTTTTTCGCATCCAGCGTCACCACATGCTCGTGCAACAGGCGGTTGTAGGCGGCGATTTGATCCAGGTATTCATGGCGGTTCGGCCTGTCCGTTCCCTTGCTCATCTCGTTGGCGACTTCCTGCAAGGCGGTCATGCGCATCTGGGCATGGCCGATCAATTGCGAACTCATATCCTGGAATTGCAATGTAGACACTGCCACTCCCACGTTATGCTCGACTTTAGAGTTGAGATGGTTCAATTCGACGGCATTTTTGGCGATGGTTTCATTGAGTTCGGTGAGATCGGTCATCATGACTTTAATATGCTGCTTGGAATCCATCACGAAGGTCATGTCGTTTGCCGCAAGTTTGTCGATGTAATGCTCTGCTTCGATCAGCGATGCGCTGACATTGCCCACCAGTGTGCGTATCTGCCTGCTGAACTTGTTGGTGTTTTCGGAAAGATTGCGCACTTCGTCGGCAACCACGGCAAACCCGCGCCCGGCCTCGCCCGCGCGCGCCGCTTCGATCGCCGCATTCAGCGCGAGCAGGTTGGTTTGTTTGGCGATGCCCTCCACCTCGTTCAGGATGCCGAGAATGCTGGAAACCTGCGCATTGATGGCATCCATTTTTTCCACCAGTTCCATCGCGTGCTTGCTGTTTTCAACGGTGCTGTCGACAAATTCGTTCATCGCTTTTTCAGTATCGTGGACGAAATGCTCGAATTTTTGTTTTGCGCTTGCGCCCCCGCTATTTGCCCCGCCGTCCGTGATGAACAGTGTCAAGGCTTGCTGCGCGCGCACTTCTTCGGCCATCGTGGTAAAGGTATTGATCAGCGTGGAAATGGCCTCGCTGAGAATAGTCTGGGTATTGCACAACTCGGTATGCGCGGAGTTGAGCTGGTTGGATACCTCCTTGCCGAATTGCACATGGAACGTGTTGCTTTCGTGAATCAGCGGCGTGTCGCCCTGCACCGCAGATTCGTTGTTTTTTAGCGGAGCCTCGCCAGTGCTGGCGCGACTGAGCAGGTAGCACCAGAGGGGAATGAAGATCAGGAACAGCAGCGCGTCGGCAAGGGTGGTGTCGGCACTGGAGAAATACAGTGCATGCCCCCCCAGCAGGGTGCCGCTGATCAATGTGCCAACAATGGCAAGGCGAGAGAAATTTGTCATAGCTGGTAGTCACCTGTTTATCGGGTAGTTGTTCCGCGTGGGCGAACAATAAAACTGCGTACCCACTCTACGGTTACTATTTTTTGTTGCCTGGCAAGCTTTGCCAGGGCGAAACTAATTCGGAGAATGGCACAACAGGCTGCTGTCGCCTTCACCTGCCACCGCGATTCTTTCCAGCGCGGCAAGCACTTCCATGCTGTCGGCCTCCAGTTTCCCGACCAATTCGATGCCGCGCAGGGGTTCGCCGTTGCGAAATGCCGTAACAGCCTCCCTGCCATTCTGATGGAACGATTGATGCGGATTAGCCACAGCGTTATAGCCATCCAGCTTGGAAAAACAATCCTTGCCTTCACCCTCAAAGTACCATTTACCCAACCGGCACGCGGTGTGCGACGCAAAGCTGTCGGCAGTGCGATCCGATATGCCCATGAACACTTTATAAATTTCGAACTT
The DNA here is from genome assembly GCA_001801055.1 of Gallionellales bacterium GWA2_55_18. Classification (GTDB taxonomy): domain Bacteria; phylum Pseudomonadota; class Gammaproteobacteria; order Burkholderiales; family Gallionellaceae; genus Gallionella. The sequence continues at coordinate 5,143 of MGWP01000055.1, forward strand.
GTAAAGAATGTGGTCTATCTTGGTGACTTCAACGAAGCTGCGCAACGCCGCTGCCGAAATCGTCCCCTCCATCTGGTGCGACAGATCCAGCAGATGCTTCATGTTATCCATCACGCCCGCGACATCGCGACCGAATACTTGCGACTTTGCCGCCAAGCCCTCCATCTGTACTTTGGTGCGGTCGGTTTCGCCCTGGATGGCAACCACAATCGTCGAGATTTCGCTGGTTGCTTTCGCGGTACGCTCGGCCAGCTTGCGCACTTCATCCGCAACTACGGCAAAACCACGCCCTTGCTCACCAGCACGCGCCGCCTCGATCGCCGCGTTGAGTGCCAGTAGATTGGTCTGGTCGGCAATTTCCTTGATCAGCTGGACGATGCTGCCGATTTGCGCCGCGCGTTCGGTCAGGTTCTGTACATTTTGCGAAGTTTGCAGCGTATCGCCGGACAGAGCGTCCAAACTCTGCGCGATCTGCAACACCGCTTCGCGGTTGCTCGCCGAAATACTGGCGGCTTCAATGGCATGCTGTTTCTCTTCGCGCAACACCTGCGCGGCAGCGGCCTGGGATTGTTGCAGCACGGCGAAAGAATCGCCAAACCCCTGCATATTAGCAAACAGCCGCGACGAGGTTTCATGTTCTTCCCGCGTTCCCGCAAGCTCGGCACGCACCGCATCTCGCTCACTTTCCAGTGCGGCCAAATTGGCGCGCAATGAGGCAATCTCCTGATTGGTCTGGTCTAGTCTGGCTTGCAATGCACGGTGTTCCTGTTTCAATTTTCCGCAAAACATATTTTTCCTCTAAGCCGGTCGAACCGGAATCAAATGTGGGTGGGCTATGCCCGATATGGTGGGCATAGCCCACCCTACGGTTAATAAGTTTTAGTGTACAGGTGGGCTTCAGCCCGACATTGCCGGGGCATCGTGCTAAAGGCTGACTTACCGTTGCCTGCCGTTAATGTCCCCGCACATCGCTAAGCAGTTCCTTGATGTCGAGAATCAGCACGATGTCGCCTTCGCTGGACATGGTTACGCCTGCTACGCCTTTGGGCCGGAAGGTGTCCAGCGATTTGATCACCACATCGTCGTGCCCGGCAAAGCCGTCCGCCGAGAGGATGAAGCTGTTGCTGCCAAACTGCATCAGCACACCCACTTCCGGCACGGCTCCCGGCTCCCATCCGATCAGTTGAGCCAGCGGCAGCACCGGTAGCACTTCGCCGCGCACCACCATGGTCGCCCTGCCGGATACCTGTTGCAATTGATCGGGCGTAATGGACAGAATTTCACGCACCATCGACAGCGGCACGGCGAAAGATTGATCGCCGAGGCGCAGGATCAGCACCGGCAGGATCGCCAGCGTGAGCGGCAGGGAAATGGTAATGACGGTGCCCCTGTCGGGCTCGGATTGAATGTTGATGACGCCGTTCAGTTTCTGGATATTGGTTTTAACCACGTCCATGCCCACGCCGCGCCCCGATACGCTGGATATTTCATCCTTGGTCGAAAATCCCGGTAACAGGATGAGTTCAAGGCATTGGCTTTCGTCCAGCGTATTCGCCACTTCGTTGGTGATCAGCCCCTTTTCGACGGCCTTGTTACGGATCACATCGGGGCGCATGCCGCGCCCGTCGTCCTTGATGGTGATCAGGATATGGTCGCCTTCCTGGCGCGCGCTCAACTCCACGATGCTCTTTTCCGGTTTACCGGCGGCGATGCGTTTTTCGATGGTTTCCACGCCGTGATCCACCGCATTGCGCACCAGGTGCACCAGCGGGTCGTTCAAATCCTCGATCATGGTCTTGTCCATCTCGGTTTCTTCACCGATCAACACCAGCTCCACATCCTTGCCCAGCGATCTCGCCAGGTCGCGCGCCAGGCGCGGATATTTTTTAAATAAACGACCAATCGGCTGCATGCGTGTTTTCATCACCGCATTCTGTAAATTCACCACCAGCATATCCAGTTGCGTGACGGATTGATCGAGTTCGCTCAAGGTATTCGCGTCATTACGTCCCTGCAGGATGTCGGAGCGCAAATGGGTGAGACGATTTTTGGTCAAACCGATTTCGCCGGAAAGATTCAGCACCTGATCGAGACGTTCGGTGTCCACGCGGATCGTGGACTCCTTGGCTTCCTGTGGCGGAACGTCCCCGCCACGGCGCCCGACCGTGGTACCCGGCACGTCGGCGGTGCGGCGTCCGAAGGCTTCCTTGGTGGACGTTTCCTCCGAAATCGCTTCGGCAATTTTCTCCGGGTCGCGGGTTGCGCCTACCTTGGCGACGATATCCGTGCCGGTCAGCGCGGTGTATAACGCATTCCAGTCCACTCCATCAGGGGGTTGCGGCGCGGGCGATCCGGGTTGCGCCAGCGGGGATGTGGCGCCGGGGGCTGGTGTGCGTTTGTCTTCGGTCTTTTGTGTGCGGCTTCCCGGTTTCTGTCCATCCAGCGCGGCCTTCAGGTTCGCCAGCATCTCTGCTGGTGCCGCTTCTGGTTGCAGGCTTTGCTGCAACGCACTAAACATCCTGCGCACTTCGGCGGTTGCCGCAAAAATCACGTCCATGAGTTCCGCGCTCAACGTCAGTTCGCGGTTACGCAGCTTGTCGAATAAATTTTCGGTGAGGTGGCACAGCGTTACCAGCTCGCTCGCGTTGAGGAATCCCGCGCCGCCCTTGATGGTGTGAAAACCGCGAAATATTTCGTTGAGCAGCTTGCTGTCATCTGGACGCTTCTCCAGATCCATCAACTTGCTGTCCACATCTGACAACATTTCCCCGGCTTCCATCAGAAAGTCGCTCAACAATTCTTCCATGCCAGCAAAGTCGTTCATTTTATTCTCCTTAGTTAGGGGCTAGAGATCAGGGATTAGGGGCTATGGGGTTTGTGTGCCGCTTTACGGCACAACCTTTATAAAAGCTGCGGCTACGCCGTACAACCCCCTAACTCCTAGCCCCTAGTCCCCAATTAAAACCCCAGACTTTCCAGTAGTTCGTCCACCTGATCCTGATTGGTCACCACGTCGGTGCGCCCTGTTGCATTGATAACCGGACCGTTCAACAGCCCCGTTTCATAATCCTCCTTGACTGCGGCAGGCGCATTTTCCAGCAATAATGCCACCAACTGCTGTTCCATGGTTTTCGTGACTTCGATAATCTTCTTGATGACCTGCCCGGTCAGATCCTGAAAGTCCTGAGCCATCATGATTTCCATAAGATAGCCATTGGTAGCCTTGGTTTGCCGGGGTACTTCATACAGGAATGCGTGCGTTTGCATGACCAGGTTCTTGAATTGCTCCACATCCAGTTTTTTCTCGAACAGCATCTGCCACTGGCCCGCCAGGCGGTGCGATTCGACTTCCACTTTTTCCATGATCGGCTGCGCCGCATCGGTTGCGTTCAATACCTTTTCTGCGGCCTGTTGCGTCAGTGTTGCCACATAATTCAAACGGTCGCGCGCATCGGGGATTGATGAAGCCGCCTTTTCGATTTCCTTGTTCAGCCCCAACTCGCGCAACGTGTCGTGCAAGGTGCGCGCCATGTGTCCGATCTGGTTGATTACCTTCTCTGTGCCATCACACGCGATATCAGGGTCGGCTTCGGCGGCATTCGCCGCAACGATACTGTCGAACAACGATTCCAGATCGTCGGAATCCCCGCTTGCAGAATTACTTGTCATGGTATTACTCACTTTTGTAAGTTTGGAAAGTTCTGGAAGATTTTCTTCAACTTCTCGTCCAGTGTTGCGGCAGTGAACGGTTTTACTACATAGCCGCTCGCTCCGGCTTTTGCCGCTTCAATAATATTTTCCTTTTTCGCCTCCGCCGTCACCATCAGCACCGGCAAATGCTTGAGCTTGTCATCCGCGCGAATTGCCCGCAGTAATTCGATCCCTGTCATGTTGGGCATATTCCAGTCGGAAACCACGAAATCAAACTCGTTGGCGCGCAGCTTGGCCAGCGCCTCCACCCCGTCTTCCGCTTCCTGCACGTTGGAAAACCCCAACTCCTTGAGCAGATTGCGCACAATGCGGCGCATCGTCGAGAAATCATCAACCACCAAGAATTTCGTATTTTCTATACCCATTGCAACTCCCTGATTTGAGGGGCTAGAGGCTGGGGATTAGGAAAACCCCCCAGTATCCAGTCTCCAGTATCCAACCCCTGCTTCTTTTTACGTCAACAGCGGCCTCAGCGTCGTCGATAAAATCATCGAATCGAACTTTGGCACATAATAATCCACCCCAACCCTTCTACCCATCGAGCGATTGGCGTCGGATGACAGCGACGAGTGCATCACTACCGGTATCCCGTCAAAGCGGCGATCCGACTTGATATTTTGGGTCAGCACGTAGCCGTCCATTTCCGGCATTTCTGCATCGGTCAAGATTACCTGTATCTGGTCATGCAAATTCGTGCCAGCGCCTTGTGCAGTATCCGCCATCGCCTTGAGCCTGTCCCATGCCTCCTGCCCATTGGTCGATTGAATATGCTTGACACCCATTTTATCCAGCACTTCGGCGATTTTTCTGCGCGCCACCATCGAATCGTCGGCGAAGAATATGCACAGGCTCTGCGCAGATTCCACCGGTTCGACACTGCCCACCACACCTTCGCCGAAGGCGTTGGCCAAAATTTGCTCGACATCCAGGATCGAGACCAACGAACCATCCGGCAACTCGGTGATTGCGGTGATCAGCGCCCCTTGATCGGAGAGCATGCCCTCGGTGGCGCGCACCTTGTCCCAATCCACGCGGATGATGCGGTCCACCCCCTTCACCAGGAAGCCCAGAATGTGGTTGCTGTATTCCGCCACCATCATGGTTTGATGTTTCTCGGTCGTCTGTATCCCCATGAAATTCGCCAGATTAAGCACCGGCATCACATGCCCGCGCAACGACACGATGCCGTCTACCCCATTTGGCATGTTGGGTGTGCGCGTGATCTTTTTGGCCTGGCTGATTTCCTTGACCTTGAATACATTGATTCCAAACTTTTCATCGCTGCCCAAATTAAACAGCAGAATCTCCATTTTGTTGGTGCCGGCCAGGTTGGTGCGCGCATCGACGCGATCCAGCAAACCGTCTTGCTCACTGCCCGACATATCTTCCGTGTAACTCATTTTATTCTCCTAATTCAGGGGTTAGGGACTAGAGGCTAGGGGTTAGTCCCCAGCCCCTAGCCTCTAGTCCCTTTCAAACTAGCAATCGTGCCAATGTCTGCGCCAGTTTTTGCGCTTCGAATTTTGGCACATACTCGTCCACCCCGACAGCCTTGCCCATCTGCTCATTGGATGTGCTGCTCAGGGACGAATGCATCAACACCGGTATCCCCGTAAACCGCTTGTCCGACTTGATCTTGCGCGTCAACATATAACCGTCCATTTCCGGCATCTCAACATCGGTCAGGATCACGTTCACTATATCCTTGAGCGGCCTGTTGGTAGCATCGGCATAATCCGCCAGTTTAGACAGTTCATCCCAAGCCTGGCGACCGTTGATTGCGGAAATATGCTTTACCTGCATGGCTTCCAGCGTTTTGGTAATCTGGTTGCGCGCAACCGATGAGTCATCGGCAAAAAATACCGTGCGATCCTTGCCCAGCGGCTGCACGCTTTTGAATATTGTCTCATCGCTATCGAAATGTCCGGTTTCGGAAAGGACTTTTTCCACGTCCAGCATCATCACCAAACGGCCATCCTTCAACTCGGTAATCGCCGTGACCAGCCCGCCCATTTCCGCCACCAGCATCTGCGGCGGCACACGCATCGCCGACCAGTCCAGCCGCAGGATATTATCCACCGCCCTGACCAGAAAACCCTGCGTATGCCCGTTATACTCGGTGACGATCATGATGTCCGGCTTGCTGTCAGTTTCGATGCAGATGTATTTAGCCAGGTCGATTACCGGAACCAGCACCCCGCGCAAGCTCACCATCCCCTCGACGGCATTGGGCATTTCCGGTGCGCGCGTAATGGGAGGAATGCGCATCACCTCGCGCACCTTGAACACGTTGATGCCGAAAGTTTCCTCGCGACCGGTGCGATTGTCAGCGCCTAACGAGAACATCAAGATTTCCAGCTTGTTGGTTCCCGCCAGCTTGGTCCTGGCATCAATATTTTTTAATAGTTCCGACATTTTCTCTCCTCACCGCTCCCAGCCTACACTTTACCCCATTGCGCACTTGGTCAACGGATACCCGGCCTTTTTTAATTCAGCGGCCGACCTGGCTAATTCTTCCGCCGCCAATTTCGCATCCTTGGCGGATTGCGTATTGTTGTCCACCAAAACGGTGACACGCTCCACGCTGTTTGCCACGCTCTCGCTCGCCGCCGATTGCTCTTTTGCAGCCGTGGCAATATGTTCCATGCGTTCGCTCACATTGCCCATCGATGCCCTGATTTTCTTGAGTCCTTCGCTGTTCAGGTGTACCAGGGAAACTCCCGCCTCGACATCCGTTATCGCGCCCTGCATGGATTTTACGGCAGCTTCAGAAATTGTGTTAATTTCTCCGATAGTGCTGGCAATATCCTTGGTGCTGGTTGAGGTGCGTTCCGCCAGCTTGCGCACTTCATCCGCTACCACCGCAAAGCCGCGCCCCTGTTCGCCGGCGCGCGCCGCTTCGATTGCCGCATTCAGTGCCAGCAGGTTGGTTTGTTCGGCAATATCCTTGATGGCATTCGCAATCACGCCGATCTTCTGGATCGCCGTGCTGAGGTCGGCAATCGTCTTGCTGGAGGACTGCACGGTATCCACAGCCTTGCTCATTGCCGGGTTGATTTGGCCTTGCATCCGGTCGGCGTTTGCATAGATGACTTCCTGCATCGCCCGCGCATCGTTGAGCGAATCCGCCGCCATACCGGCCACCTCGGCGATCGATTGGCTGAATTCTTCCATGGTGCTGGCAATCTGCTGGATATGATCCTGCTCGTTAACCGCATTGCACGCCACGCTGGACACTCTGGCATCCATGTCCACGATGCGCTGCTGCATCTGCCCGACCGGTGTGGCAATTTCGTCCACCATGGTGCGCAGATAGCATTGCATGGTCTGTATCTCGCACAACAGCGATCCCATTTCATCCTGGATCGAAAGATCCAGTTCGGTGTCGAGATTGCCCTCCATGATATTCCTGAACTCATTGCTTACCACACGGGCCGGGCGGCGGACATACTTGTCGACGCAAAAGCCGATGAAAAAAAACAGGAAGATTTGCAGCGCAACTTGTCCGCCCAGCATCATCATCTCCATGCGGTTGACCTTGGCGCTATCCGATTCCATGCCGATCACCACATCCGATACGCCGAGCACCGTGCCTTCCGGCACCGCATGGCAGCCCGTGCAATCGGTACCGTGGAAATCCTTGCTTGCCAGATACGGTGTTATTACCCGCAATACCGTTGCACCGCTCCCATCACGCGTAAAAGTCAGATTCTGTTTTTTACTTTCGATCACTTGCCGTTGCGCATCGTCCTTGATCTGCTCTTCCGGCAGTCCGGGGCCATACAAATCCACCACCGGCTTAGCGCGGACAAGCTGCGCGGATTTAACACCGGCTGCCGAGCCTGCCTTATGCATTAACAGCTTGCGGTTGCTTGCCTCGCCGAACTGCCCGACTGTCATCAATAAGTTGGCACTGTCGATAATCTCATTGGCAAGCTGTGCGCCTTTTTCTTCCGCCAGCTTTTTCGGTTCTTCCCGGAGGCTCGCGGAAACAAAGAATTGCGCGGTGGCAAGAACAACGATGAGCGAAACCTGAATCATGAACTGCAACTTGGCCTTCAGCGACCAGTTCATGAACTTGAATCGCTCGTATTTTGACGCGATCTGTGCGCCGGACTGGTTCAGTTCCCGGTACAACGCTTCCGCTTCGGCGATCTGATTGCGCGTTGGTGCTTTGCGCACCGACACATAGCCGGAAATTTTACCGTTTTCAATAATCGGCGCGACGGTGGCGCGCACCCAGTAGTGATCGCCGCTCTTACAGCGGTTCTTGACTACGCCACGCCACGGGCGCTCTTCTTTCAGTGTATCCCATAGCCATTTGAACGCCTGCGGCGGCATATCAGGGTGGCGCACGATGTTGTGGCTTGTGCCAACCAGCTCTTCGCGCGAATACCCGGAAATTGCCACAAATGCATCATTTGCGTAGGTGGTGATGCCCTTGGTGTCGGTTTTCGAAACCAGCACCGCACCAGCCGGAAACGGCACTTCTTTTTGCGATACATAAGCATTTTTATTTTGCATGTTCAGCTTCCCCCTGAAAAACCTTTAATTAGTACATGTGAAGTGGAGCGGCACTGATGGAGCTACTAGCCATCCGACTTAGCGAGCAAACAACGCTCGCCAAGTCGTTGGTTATTCGTGCCTCAGTGGAAAGTGGGAAACCAGCTCCCCACTCCCCCTCCCCACTTACAATCTACACCTTGAATCTGCTCACAGCATTCTGCAACTCTTTGGCAAGATGCTCCAGGCGCACAATATCTTGGGTATTCGATTCCAATGCCGCATAATTTTCTTCCGACATTTGTGCGATTTTTTCCACATTGCGCGCAATATCGGCGCTTGCCATGCCCTGTTCGTTCAAGGATGCGGCAATATCGCTCACACCGTGGCTGGATTGTGATACCGACTCTCCCGCTTCGATCAATACGGTCGAGACGCGCTCTATGTGCTCCTGCGTCGCCTGAAGGGAGCGCAAGCCAGCCTGAACCGTGGCTTCGACATGGGTGGATTTCTGGTTCAGCGAGTTGGTCACGCGATCGATTTCGTTGGCCGACTGCGCAGATTTTTCCGCCAGCTTGCGCACCTCGTCCGCCACCACCGCAAAGCCGCGTCCCTGCTCACCGGCGCGCGCCGCTTCGATCGCCGCATTCAACGCCAGCAGGTTGGTCTGGTCGGCGATTTCCTTCACTTGCTGGGTCATCCCGGCAATGGCGCGGGTGCTGTCGACAAATTCCTTCACCGACCCGGCGATCTGGTTGACCGTCTCTTGCACATGGCCGATTTCGCCGATCATTTCCGTCACGCTCTGGTTGCCTTGCTGGGTTTGCTGCAGGCTTGTCTCGGACAGTTTGCGCACGCTTTCGGTATTGCCGGCCACCGAGTTGATGCTTGCGGTGATTTGTTCCACCGTCGCCGCCGTGGAAGCCGCCGCTTCGCTTTGCGCTTGCGAACCTTGCGCAATTTGCAGCGAGGAGGCGGACAGTTGCGCCGCAGTACCGGATACCGTGGCGGCATTGGCAAGCACCTGCCGGATGATGTTGGCAAAGCCGTCGATCAACCCGTTGAATGCCGTCGCTGCCTCGCCGATTTCATCCTGACCGTACACCTTGGCACGTGCGCTTAAATTTCCGTCCGCCGATATCTTCACCATCACACCGCGCAACTCACTCACCGATCGGTCGACGCCACGGATGATCGAGAACCCCAACGCGCCACCCAATGCCGCGCCGATCAATATCAGCGCGATGGATAGCATGCGCATGGTTTTGTAGGTGGCGGCCGATTCCTCGTGCAGTTTTTGGGCATCGCGTTTTTCCATCTCGATCAGCGCGTTCAACGATTCGTTTAACGGGGCATTGAGCGGGACAATATGTTCCAGCTGTATCCGCCTGATCTCTGCCGCATTATTGGCACGCATCGCGGCAACCGCCGGTTTGATGCCTTCTTCGACAAAGCGTGCGCGTGCCGTAACAAATTTTGCCGCCAGGACTTTATCTTCCTCATCGGTCAGTGAAGTCATAAAGGCTTCCCACTGCTTGTCGATTATGGACTTGTTCTCACCTATTTCCTGAATATATTGCGCCGTGTTTTCGGGCTGGATGATCGCATTGGCGATGGCCAGCCGATTGCCAAGATTAGCCCTGGCGATGGCATCCATTTGCGCGAGGGGAATTAATTTGGCTTCATACGTTAATTCCAGCGCGCCATTCGCCTTGTTGGCGGCATACAGCCCCATTGCGCCGATTGTCACTAGCCCCGCCAGCAGAAAGGCTAGCAGGAATATCAATCTGGTGCTAATTTTCATGTTGTCCAACATAGCAATCCCCTGCTTATTAAGCCATTTAGCTGTCAGTTGCCGGTATTCGAGCTGCCGATTGCAAGACGCTGTTGCCGATGTACAACGCCCATTCTCCGGTAGCGAGTTTGCCGAATCCTAAAGCTGCCGACGAGTAATGTCCGGCCATGTATGCCGTTCGGTGCAATATTTAATCACGACTCCCGGCAACACCTGCCTTCAGTTCGCAATCACTACTCTAACGACGATACCCCAATTTTCTTTAGGTGAATAGAGAAATAAACATCTATCAATTCGCGGGATTGAGCGCCATTTAACAATGATTTTGCAGCCAGCGGGATGTCAATTGCCGTGGATTCTTTGTCGCACGAGCCGGAGATTTATCGTGGCTGAAGCAGTTTCCGTAAGAGCCGTGCACTTTCCCTAAATTGCGCATTGGATCGGATGTGGCTTGCCAGTATCTATACGCCTTGTGTGTGTCGATACGCTTGTTTTTGCATTGAGTATGGGTCGGTTTTGCATCACTGAGCGTATCGAAGAGATTTATCGCAAAGAGGCTAACGGGCGATTTGCAAAACATTATTTAGGGCGCAACCTGCGTGGCGGGAGCCGCGGTTGGCATCTCTCCTGCACTGCCGGTATCGCCCTGTTCCGTATCGTCTCCAGCGATATTTTCTCCCACGGTACCGCCGTCATGGCTGGCCGCATCTTCGGCTTTTTTGTTCATTACGATCATGCTGATACGGCGGTTGACCGGGTTTAACGGGTCATCTTTTGTAAACAGCACGGCAGATGACAAGCCTATTACGCGGACAATCTTTCCCTCCGCCATGCCGCCCGTGATCAATTCACGGCGCGACGCATTGGCTCGGTCGGCGGACAGCTCCCAGTTGCTGTACCCCCTGTCGCCGCCGCCATAAACGGCTGCATCAGTATGGCCAGAGATACTTATTTTGTTGGGCACCTCGTTCAGCATCTTGCCGATCTCATGCAGGATACCCTTGGTGTAGGGTTCAAGCTCGGCGCTGCCAAGCTGAAACATCGGTCGGTTTTTTTCATCGACAATCTGGATGCGCAGTCCTTCGCTGGTGATGTCGAGCAGGATTTGTTTTTTGAATTGCTGCAACTTGGGGCTGCTATCGATGGCCTTTTCGATGCTGGCTTTCAGTTCCTTGAGTTTCTCGAGTTCTTTTTTGCGTTCGGCGCGCGCTATGGACTGGTTACTTGCATTAATGCTGATGATTCTCTTTTCAGGGGGCAAATCGCCATACTTGACCTGGCCCGATGCGCGCGTCAGGTCTTGTCCACCACCCTTGAGGATGCTTGAGCTGTCGCCGCTTCCCGAGCCGCCCGTCAACGCAACCTTGAGCGGCGTTTTAAAGTATTCGGAAATGCCCTTCAGGTCGCCAGCAGTCACCGAACCCAACAGCCACATCAGCAGGAAAAACGCCATCATCGCCGTGACGAAATCGGCATAAGCAATCTTCCATGCGCCGCCGTGAGCCATGCCCACCACTTTTTTAACGCGCTTTACAACAATGGGTTTTTTGCTATGGTCTTCGGACATAATCAGAGGACAGAGGGCAGGGGGCAGATTGTTGTGTGCCGTTGCGCGGCACGCTATATCTAAGGGCGCGGTGTAGCCGCGACAAAACTTCTGTCCTCAGTCCTCCACCCTCTGTCCTCTGATCAGCGTTTTCGTTTGACATGCTCTTCCAGTTCGGCAAAGGTGGGGCGTTCGGTGGAATTCAGTGCCTTGCGGCCAAATTCAACCGCCATTGCCGGCGCATAGCCGTTAAGGTTGGCCAACAGTGTCACCTTGATGGTCTGGAGCATCTTGGTGCCTTCTTCGGTTTTTTGTTCCAGTAGTGTCGCCAGCGGGCCGACAAACCCGTAGGCAAGCAAGATGCCGAGGAAAGTACCCACCAGGGCATGGGCGATCAACATCCCCAATTCGGCAGGCGGGATGCCGACCGATTCCATGGTATGCACCACGCCCATCACCGCTGCGACAATGCCGAATGCCGGCATCCCATCCCCCATCTTGGCGAGTACATGGGAAGTTACCATGGCCTCGTGATGATGCGTATCAATTTCCACATCCATCAGATTTTCGATTTCCATGGAGTTCAGATTGCCGCTGACCATGATGCGCAAATAGTCGGTCATGAACACGACAACATGATGGTCGGAAGTGATTTTGGGATATTTGGCGAAGATCGGGCTTTCGTGCGGCTCTTCCACATCGCCCTCGATGGACATCAGGCCTTCTTTGCGTACTTTGCTCAGCAATTCATACAGCAGAGCCAGCACTTCCATGAAGTTTTCCTTGCCGTACTTGGATCCCGTCAAAACCTTGGGCAAGTCCTTGAGTGTTGCCTTGATTACTTTGGCGGTATTACCGACCAGAAATGCGCCGGTTGCGGCTCCGCCGATCATCAACAATTCAATCGGCTGAAGCAATGCGGCCAAGTGCCCACCAGCCATGGCAAAGCCGCCAAATACCGAAAAGCACACAATTATGTAGCCAACGATTACTAACATGCACGCTCTCTATTTATTTTAGAGTTAAAGTCAATGAAGCTCCGCAGGGGTATTTTAGAGCAAATTCGCCTCTTGAGGATGCAACTTTAGTACGCCACACAAGTTTTGGCTTTGCCGGTTGGCTGCTCAAATTGCATGTCGAAGTCAAATAAGCATGCAGAGGCGAGATTCATCGCGCCCTTTTCCGATACCTGAATAAATCAGGGCGCGATGAATCGCGCTCCTACAATATTTCACTATTGATTGAAAAATGGAAAAGAACGTGATTCCGTCGGGTGCGAAGTGATGCAAGAATCCCTCCCGGATTGCGACATACGCCGTGTTTAACGGACCGCGTCAGGCAGCTTGCGCGGCGGCTAGCGAAGCTTGTTTGGCAGCTCTGGTTTTGCCGGCGCGTGCGGGGGGGTGGCAAATGCCGCAAACATAATTGTCGTGCAGGTCATTTGCATGGGTTACGAAGAACCCGCCGCACGCCTTGCAGGGGGCAAGCTGCATCATCCCGGCCTTGAAGAAACGGATCAGGAACCATGCGCGGGTAATGCTCAGCGAAGGTTCGGTATCTTCGATGCCACGAACCTGGTCGAGGTATAAGCGATATGCGGTAATCAGCGCCTGTACGCCGTCGATGCCGGCATATTTGATCAGAAACTGATAAATATCCATGAAGATGGAGGAGTGGATATTCGGTTGCCAGCTCATGAACCAATCGGTTGAGTAGGGCAGCATTCCCTTGGAAGGCGATTCGCCCTTGATTTCCTTGTAGAGCCTGAGCAGGCGTTCGCGGCTCAGCGAGGTTTCTTCCTGCAATAATTGCAAGCGCGCGCCCATTTCAATCAAGTCAATTGCAATTTTGACTTGATGCGCCTCGCCTGCTACGGTTTTGACAACCGGAGTATCCACCTGCTTACGCCAATTCTTCAACGGGCTGTGCCGACATCAGAATTGCCGCATGCGCTTGCGACATCATGCGATCCTTGCTGTAACCGGCCACCATATTGAGCAGCAGATTTTCTTCAAAGCGGAAGCAGCACAACAGCATATTGGATGCCGCCATCTTGATGACTTGCGCGGGCGACAGGCCGGCGATCACATCAACCAGATCTTGGCTGATACCCAAACGAAAAATTGCGGCAGGCTTGTCTTCCTTGATCATTTGCTGCGCCAGCATCAGATAGGTCAGGTTGAGGTCGCGGATGCCTTCTTGCAATTGCATGGTGTTCATATAGCCCCCTTGTAGCTAGTTAAGAACAGATAATCTTTCATCGACTGCGTCATTCGATAACAAAGTATCGCTTAATCTGTTTACAAAATGCAGCGGTTGCATTATCACGCGGGGGTTGCCGGGATGAAATCGGAAGCGCGCCGATTTTTTTGTAAGAAGGTTGGAGCGGTCCGTGTAAGATTTATTCCTACACGGGGCCGTGACTTGGGGTGATCCGTGTTAAATAAGGCTGGGGGATGCTGTTTTGCTGGAAATTAAACGGGGGGAGCAAGAAAAAATATCGGCAGTAACCGGGGGGCTTGATAATCGGGCAATTCAGGCCTTGAAAACAGTCTTGTTTCGTCCGCCGTTTTTTGCCGCATACAGGCATTCATCGGCATGGTTTAGTAAATCGTCTATCGAGGAGATACCCTTTTTTTTCTCCGCCACACCGATGCTGATGGTCAGCTTGATGTCGGCATCCTGGTATTTCTGGTTCAGCTTGGCCACATTCAGGCGCAGCCGTTCTGCGCCTTGGTAGGCAGCATCGATGTCGGCGTCGGGGCAAATTACTATGAATTCTTCACCGCCATAGCGGCACACCACATCCTGTGTGCGTGCCGACTGGCGCAATGTATGGGCGACAGCTTTCAGCGCATCGTCGCCTGTTTGATGGCCGAACCTGTCATTGATGGATTTGAAATGATCGATATCCACCATCATGCACGACAACATGCGGTTGCCGCGTTCAGATAACGCCCATTCTTGCTCCAGGCGTTCCATGGCAAAGCGGCGGTTGGGCAACTCGGTAAGGGCGTCGGTCAGAGCCAGCCGCTGCAAATGTTCATTGGTAGCCGCCAGTTCTTTGGAAAAACGCAGCATCTGTTCACGGTCAAAGGCAAGCTCTTCCTGCAATCTTACAACCCGCTGTGCCGCGCGCAAACGCGCAAAAAAGATTTTTTGCGTAAGCGGTTTAACCATGCAGTCATCTGCGCCCGCTTCAAAGGCTTCGACCAGCCTGTCGACGTTTTGGTGTGCGGTGAGAATGATTATGTACATATTGCGCTGGTCATAGCTTTCGCGCAGTTTTCTGCATAAGGCAAGGCCATCCATTTGCGGTGTCAGTCTATCGCTGATTACCAACTGCGGATGATGCTTCTCGGCCAAGCGCATCGCATCAACCCCGTTGCGCGCGATCAGCACATCATGTCCTGCTGCACTCAGCATGGATTCGAGCAATACCAGCATGCTGCTGTCATGCTCCACCACCAGCACGCGCATCTTGTAATTATCCTGATTGGCATAAGGCCACTGCGGAATTTCGTCGGTAGCAGCGGCAGCGGGCTGATTCAGCAGCTCGGCGAATGAGGGTATACGCGCCGCTCTCATGTTCATCATGGTCAACCAATCCAGCCAATCCCGTGCGCACGCATCGCCGATTTCGATGAGGTCACCCGTCTCGACAGCCACGGTCGCGGCTTGCGTCCGGATTTTTGCAATCAGCTTGCCATGTTCCGCTTGATCGGATAAACACACATCCGCTATCAACGATGCGAGGTGCAGCAAATGCAGCAGCTGCCAGTCGCGCGAACCCTCGTTTACCTTGGCGCCCTCGGGTTGCCGGAAATATCGCACCAGTGTCTGGAAAATTTTCGGGAAATGCATATCGGCAAGCATCTGCGCGCTCAATTCGGCATGATCGCAGTCAAACTTGCCGTGCTCCTGCAGGAGCAACTCTTCCAATGGTTTGTCCTTGGTTTGTCCAAGCAGCGCCCCATATTCTTTCGGATATACCGTGGCCAGAGCCAGCTGTCCGATATTGCCGAGCAAGCCCAGCACAAAAACCTCTTCTGCTGCGGCCAATCGCGCATGCGTCGCCAAATGCCGTGCGGCGATGCCGGTCAGTAACGAGTGTGTCCAGAAATGCTGATAGTCGAATTGCTTGCAGGGGCCATGGCGATAATCCACGATCAATGCGATACCCAGCACCAATTGGCGCAACGTGCGCGCGCCCAGCACCGTCAAGGCATCGGCGATAGTAACGACCGGCCTTGAAGAATTGGCGAGCAATACATTGGCTGCACCGATGACACGCGCGCTCAGCGCAGGGTCAGTGCTGACCAAGCGAGCGATGTCGTGGTTGGATGCATCCTCGCGTTGCGTCAGATTGATCACTTCCAGCGCCACACCTTTCGGTGTGGGTAAGAGACCGCTGCTTTTCAGGCGCACCAATATCGAGTTTTCTACAATTGCCATCAAACTGCCGTCCGAAAGTTAATGGGTTCAATGAACCTGTGCGGCATTTTACCTGTAAATAAGCACAATGGGCATAATGGAAAGATGGTGCGGCGGGAGTTTTCGCGGGCCGTAACGTCTGGAGTGAAAATCAAGTTGGGCTGTTTGTTTGGGGCTCGCTCGCAAGCCGGGTAATGATGCTCATTGGCGAGATACTGCACTTGCTGTATTCTTTGGGCAGTACCCACAATAATGCGGCATCAACAAACAGGAGATTGTTACAATGAAACACAATCAATCCGGTTTTACCTTGATCGAAATCGCTATCGTGCTGGTGATTATTGGCCTGTTGCTTAGCGGTGTGCTAAAGGGGCAAGAGCTTATCAATAGCGCGAAGGTCAAGAATTTTGCTGCCGATTTCAAAAATATTCCGCTATTCATCTACGGTTATCAGGATAAATTCAGGGCATTGCCGGGGGACGATGCCACCATTGGCACGGCCAACACCCATGTTGTCGGTGCGACGATATGCGGCCCTGTCGCCGCCACGAAGTGTGCCGTGGGCAATGGCATTATCGATGGTGCGTGGAATACACATGCTATTACCGACGAAAGCTATTTGTTCTGGCAGCATGCTCGATTAGCCGGTCTTGCCCCCGGCACTACCGCCATTCCCATCGCACCTGCCGTTGGTGACGGATATCTTCCAACAAATGCGGCTGGCGGCGAAATCGGCATCCAAAGTAATGTTAATTTCACCACTATCGCAACCAATGCGGCGGGAGCTGCCGGTACCGGCATGACGGGAACATACGTAATTTGTTCCCAGGGAATATTGGGAAAATTTGTGAGGCAGCTTGACATTACGCTGGATGACGGCAGCACCGATACCGGTTCGATGCGTACGCTCGATCCTGCCGCCGCAGGCAAGTCCATAATTATCGGCGGGATTCAGGACGGTCAAACCTATACTGTTTGCATGGGGGTATAACACCAGACGTGGCGAATGAACGCTATTGCGCTCCAGAAGCTCGTATCAGGCCGAACAGCTTGCCTCGGGTGACAGGGAATGACGGCGCTAATGGATTATGAATTCACTGAATGATTGGTGCACGGAGTGCGCCTCGCCAATACTTTCAACTGCACGCACATCGCACCACCCGCAGCAGTAGGCCGGGATTTTCCATTACAATTGCGCCATGTCTGAATTCCACGCATTGGTTCCCGCCGCCGGTTTCGGTGCGCGCATGGGACATGAGTTACCCAAACAATACCTGCCGCTGTCCGGGAAGCCGCTGATTTTTTATGCGCTGAATACGTTGTGCGCCTGCACGAAAATCAGCACGGTATTCGTGGTGCTGGCTCCCGATGACACGCTGTTTCACAGTTACAACTGGGCGCGTTTCGGCGACAAGCTGCAGCCGTTATTCTGCGGCGGGGCGACGCGCGCCGAAAGCGTGCTGAACGGGCTGCTGGCTTCCGAACTGGAGCCGGATGATTGGGTGCTGGTGCATGATGCGGCGCGCCCTTGCCTGACACAGGCGCACTTGGCCAAGCTGATCGCCGAATTGCGCGACGACAACGTGGGTGGCATTTTGGCCGTGCCGGTGGCGGATACGCTGAAGCGCGCCGACGAGGAGCAACGCATCGCCTGCACCGAGGAGCGTGCCGGATTGTGGCAGGCGCAGACACCGCAGATGTTCCGCGCCGGGTTGCTGGCACAGGCATTGCGGCAGTGCAGCCAGGTTACCGACGAGGCTTCGGCGGTCGAGGCATTGGGCTTGCGGCCCAAGCTGGTATTGAGCGAATCGAGCAATTTCAAGGTGACCTATCCGCAGGATTTATTGTTGGCTGAATTGCTGTTAAAAGAAAAAATGTAGGTCGTGCTATGCCCGACATGGTGGGCGTAGCCCACCCTACGGAACCGCGGAGGGAGCGCAATGAGAATCGGACAAGGTTTCGATGTTCACCAACTGGTAGAGGGGCGCAAGCTGATTATCGGCGGGGTGGAAATTCCCTATGACAAAGGGCTGCTCGGCCATTCCGATGCCGACGTGCTGCTGCACGCGATCAGCGATGCGCTGCTCGGCGCGGCGGCGCTGGGCGACATCGGCAGGCATTTCGCCGACAGCGACGCGAAGTTCAAGGATATCGACAGCCGCATCCTGTTGCGCGAGGTGCTGCATCTGGTGCGCGAGCAGGGTTATCGTGTCGGCAACGTCGATGCGACCATCATCGCGCAGGCGCCGAAGATGGCGCCGCATATCCCGCAGATGGTGGCGCATATCGCCGCCGACCTGCGCGTCGAGAAGAACGCAGTCAACGTGAAGGCGACCACCACCGAGCAGCTTGGTTTCAGCGGGCGCGGCGAGGGGATCGCTGCACAGGCAGTAGTGTTGCTGTTGACCGATTGAAAACTGAAAAACTAATATCCACGAAAAACACGAAAGGCACGAACAAATACAATAACTCGAACTGGATGATGCATCTTCCGATTGCATACCCCGGAAATCTTTATCATCGTTCGTGATTTTCGTGTTTTTCGTGGACAAAAAGATTTTTCAATGAAGATTCTTGCACTGGAAACCTCTACCGAGTATTGCTCGGTCGCGCTGTGGCAGGACGGTGTGATTGCGGAGCGCAGCGAGCTGGCTGGACAGAAGCATTCAGAGCTGCTGATCGCGATGCTGGATGCGCTGCTCAAGGGTGCGGGACTCGGAATCAAGGCTATGGACGGCATCGCCTTCGGTATAGGGCCGGGGTCGTTTACCGGGGTGCGCATCGCCTGCGGCGCGGCGCAGGGGCTGGCGTTCGGTACAGGCTTGCCGGTGGCCGGGATATGCACTCTGGAGGCATTGGCCGAGGCTTCCGGCAAGCCGCGCGTGATTGCCGCACTGGATGCGCGCATGGGCGAGATTTATCACGCCGCATATGAAAAGCGCGCTGATGTATGGGTGACGATGAGCGAACCGCGCCTGTGCAAGGCGGAAGAGTCGCCGCCGCTGCTAGGCAATGAGTGGTCCGGTGCGGGCAGCGGCTTTGCCGTGCATGGCAAAGCGTTGAGCGAGCGCTACGCCGGGCAGTTGCAGGGTATGGATGGCGCCGCCGTGCCGCAGGCTGCCGCGATTGCCGCGCTCGGCGCGGCGCAATTCGCGCAAGGGCGTGGCAAGGATGCGGCGGAGGCGTTGCCGCTGTATTTGCGCGACAAGGTGGCGCTGAAGACCCACGAGCGGGAAGCGCCCAGATCATTATGAAGTTGCGCGCAATGACGCAGGACGATGTGGATGCGGTGCTTGCCATCGAACAGGTGGTGCAACGTTTTCCGTGGACGCGCGGCAATTTTTCCGATGCGCTGGACAGTGGTTATCTGTGTTGCGTGGATGAAACAGAAAAAGAGGGTATTCGCGGTTACGCGATATTGATGCCGGCGGCGGATGAGGCGGAGCTGCTCAACATCGGCGTGGCGGCGGCGCAGCAGCGCAAGGGGTTGGGGCGTGCCATGCTGGCGAAGATGCTGGATGCGGCGCGCGCGAAACAGTTGCGGCGCGTGTTTCTCGAAGCGCGCCCGTTCAATGTGGCCGCGATTGCCTTGTACCGTAGTGCGGGTTTCAGCGAAATTGGCGTGCGGCGCGGCTATTACCGTGATGCGGGCAGCAGCGAGGATGCCATTACGATGGTATGTGAGTTGACTCAACATTCCTCTCTCCCGCAGGCGGGAGAGAGGTCGGGAGAGAGGGTGAATGGATAGGAACGAGGCGGTGTTGCGCGAGTTGAATCTGTACCCGCAATGGGTGCGGCGGAATCCGCCTGCGCCTGAAGTATTTTTGGCCGTTCGCCCTGAGCCTGTCGAAGGGCACGTTCTTGTAGCAGATGTGGTTCGACAAGCTCACCACGAACGGCCTAATGAGCAATCAGGGTTAAATAATGATCATGCCAATTTACCTGTTGTTGCACCGGCATCCCAAGCCGATAACCTCGGCTGGCCCGAGCTCAAACAACAGGTGCGCGATTGCACTGCCTGCAAGCTGCGCGCCGGTTGTACGCAGACGGTGTTTGGGGTGGGCGACGAGCAGGCCGATTGGCTGGTCGTCGGCGAAGGGCCGGGCGCGGATGAGGATGCGCGGGGCGAGCCGTTCGTCGGGGAGGCGGGCAAGCTGCTCGACAACATGCTGCTGTCGATCAAGCTCAAACGTGGAAAAAATGTGTACATCGCCAATATCGTCAAATGCCACCCGCCGGGCAACCGCACTCCCGAGGCGGACGAGATCGCGGCCTGCCTGCCCTACCTGCAACGCCAGATCGAATTGATCAAACCCAAGCTCATCGTCGCACTGGGCAAGACCGCCGCCACCGCTTTGCTCGGGCGCGATGCGGCACTGGGTTCGCTACGCGGCACCTTGCACGACTATCGCGGCGTTCCACTGCTTGTTACCTATCATCCGGCCTATCTGCTGCGCAGCCCGATGGAGAAGGCCAAGGCGTGGCAGGATCTATGTTTTGCTGTTGATGCGATGCAGAAATTGTAGGGGCGCAAAAACTATTGCATCGGCCACCCGCACGGTGGGGTAAGCTCATACGGGCATCTGCTAGAATCCTAACTGGATGCATTTAAGGCGCATCAGGTCAAATCATGCAAAATTTGCCTCGCGGTAAAGTAAATCTTTTTGTGATCATTGCGGTGGCGGTAGTCCTGCTGGCTAGCGTGCTGCTGTACGTTCAATTCGGGCGCGCCAACCCCGGCATAAAAATCGGCGTACTGCATTCGCTTAGCGGCACGATGGCGACCAGCGAAACTCCGCTGGTGGATGCGCTACGGCTGGCGGTGGAAGAGGCGAACCAGTCGGGCGGGTTGAACGGCCAGCAGATCGAAATGATTGTAGCGGACTGCCGTTCGGATGCCGCATATTGCGCGCAGCAGGCGGAAAAGCTCATCGTTCAGGATGGTGTCAAGGCGCTGTTCGGCTGCTGGACATCCGCTTGCCGCAAGGCAGTCAAAACCGTTGTCGAGAAGCATCATCATCTGCTGTTTTATCCGCTGCAATATGAAGGGTTGGAGCAATCGCCCGACATCATTTACACCGGCGCGGCACCCAACCAGCAGATCATCCCGATGGCGTTATGGGCGTTGCAGCATAAGGGTAAGCGTTTTTATCTGATTGGCTCGGATTATATTTTCCCGCGCACCGCCAACTTGATGGTCAAGGATGTGTTGCTCGCGCAAGGCGGGCAGTTGCTCGGCGAACGGTATGTGCCGCTGGGGGCAAGTGATTTGGCTGCGTCGGTGAAGGAAATTGCCGCACAGCGCCCGGATTTTGTCCTGAACACGCTGAATGGCGACAGCAACCTGCATTTTTTCCGCGCGTTGCATACAGCGGGTATCGGTGCGGCCGATGTGCCGGTATTTTCCACCAGTATCGCCGAGGTGGAATTGGTGGAAATGGGGGCTGAGTTGGCGACGGGGCATTACGCCGCGTGGAATTATTTTCAGAGCCTAGATAATGCCGAAAACAAGGCATTTGTTGCGCGTTTCAAGCAGCGCTTTGGCAAAGATCGCGTACTGGATGATCCGATGGAAGCTTCCTATATCGGTGCGAAGCTGTGGGTGGATGCGGTTCGCAGTCAAAATTCAACCGATTTGGCGCTGATAAAAACTACGCTGGCACAGCAAACCCTGCTTGCGCCGGAAGGTATCGTGTCGGTTGACTACGACACCCGGCATTTATGGAAAACGGCGAATGTCGGCAAGGTGCGCGCCGACGGGCAATTTGAGATTGTCTGGAAATCCACGCAACCGATTCATCCCGCACCTTTCCCGTTTTATCGCAGTCGTGCGGAATGGTTGTCCATGCAGCAAGCGTTGCCGGGAGCGAAACCATGAATCAGGGTTTTGACGCAAAAGGCATTTCGCTCGCCTGGCGCTTCGTAATTTGGTTTGTCGTTGTCGCGCTGCTGCCATTGGCCTTGTTTGGCTATCTGAGCTTGCAGCAAAACGAAGCCGCATTGCACAGCGAAATGCTGAACAGAATGTCGCGCCTGGCGGACAAGAAGACGCTGCAAATCAAGACATACCTGGCCGAGCGGATTCAGGATGCGCAGCTATTGGCGCGCGGCAAGCTGGTGGAGGAAGCCCTGCCGGAATTGTCGCGCATCTACGCACGTTATCGTGCTGATTCGGCGGAATACCGCAGGGCGGCAAAGCCATTCGAGCAAAATTTTGCCGCTTATATCGGCGATGGCAAGGACACGCTGTTTTACGACGTGTTCCTGATTACGCCGCAGGGCGAAATTATTTTCACCCACAAGCATGAGCCGGACTTTGCGACCAATCTGATCGACGGCCCCTATCGCGACTCACAGTTGGCCCAAGTGTTTCGTGAATCGCGCATGACTCTGGGAAGCAGCATTTCCGACTTCGAGTATTACGCGCCTTCCAGCGCCTCCGCCGCATTTGCCAGCGCGCCGATTATTCGTGATGGGGTGTTGCTTGGGGTCATTGCCTTCCAGCTCGATACGCAGCATATCTATCAGGTGGCGGGCGACAACACCGGTTTGGGGGTGACCGGCGAAACTGCGCTGGCCAAATTGACGGGAGCCGATGAAGCCGTGTTTGTCGCGCCGCTCAGGCATGATCCGCAGGCCGCCATGCAGCGCAAAATAGATTTGAAAACGACGGCGGTCCCAATGCGCCACGCCTTATCCGGCCAGCGTGGCAAAGGCATGGGAATTGACTATGCCGGTAAACAAATTGTCGCCGCATGGCGCTACCTGCCTGAATTGCGCTGGGGGGTGGTGGTCAAGATAGATGCCGACGAGGCGTTTGCGCCCATTTACCAGCAACGAAAAAATCTTTTGGAAGCATTGCTGGCATTGGCCTTGTTGGGCGGGTTTATCGCATTTTATGTTGGCCGCCAGATGGTCATGAGGCTCAGGAATTTTGCGCAGAATGCCGATGAAATCGCTCAGGGCGATTTTAGCAAATGTGTAGATGAATCCGGTGCTGATGAAATCGGTGCGCTGGCGCGTTCCTTTAATTACATGACCGGAAAGCTGCAATTGCTGTATCGCACACTGGAAGATCGCATCGAGGAGCGCACCCGCGAGCTGAATGTGAGCAACGAGCAATTGCAGGAAGAAATTATCGAGCGCGAGCATATAGAAACGGCACTACGTGATAGCCAGGAGCACATACGGGGCGCGCTTTTGGAGTTGCAGCACAATCAGGATTTGCTCAATGAAGCACAGCGGCTGGGGCAATTGGGGAGCTGGGAACTGAATCTGACGAGCGGCGAGTTGCGCTGGTCGGATGAAATTTACCGGATATTCGAGCTCGAACCGGCGCGGTTTTCGCCTTCCTACGAGAATTTTCTGAACGTGATCCATCCGGAAGACCGCGACAAGGTGAACCGGGCTTATACGCAATCGTTGCAGGATCGCCAGCCGTACGATGTGATACACCGCCTGCTGTTGGCGGATGGCCGACTCAAATGGGTGCGCGAACATTGCACCAGCGAGTTTGATATTTCCGGCAAGCCGCAGCGCTCGGTGGGGGCGGTGCAGGATATTACCGAACAGCACCTTGCGGAAGAACAATTACGCGTCGCGGCAGCGGCTTTCGAGACGCACGAGGCCATCCTGATCACCGACGCCAACGCCAACATCATCCGCGTCAATCAGGCGTTCCAGGATATCACCGGTTATAGCTCTGAAGAAGTGTTGGGCAAGAATCCGCGCATCCTCAGTTCGGGCCGCCAGGATAAGGCTTTTTATGCGGCGATGTGGCAGCAGTTGCTGGCCGCCGGATCATGGACCGGTGAGGTGTGGGACAGGCGCAAGGATGGGCAGGTTTATCCGAAATGGCTGACCATCACCGCCGTAAAAAACGAGCAGGGGCAAACCACCGAATATGTCGCCATTTTCAGCGATATTACCGAGCGCAAACAGGCCGAGGAGGAAATCCGCCACCTGGCGTTTTACGATGCGCTGACCAGGCTGCCCAACCGGCGCTTGCTGCTCGACCGGTTCCGGCTGGCGCTGTCGTTATCGGCGCGCAGCCATCATTATGGCGCGGTGTTATTCCTCGACATGGATAAATTCAAGATGCTCAACGATACTCTCGGGCACGATTATGGCGATTTGATGCTGATCGAGGTGGCGAGGCGACTTCAGTCCTGTGTGCGTGAAGTGGATACCGTGGCGCGGCTGGGCGGCGATGAGTTCGTGGTGCTGCTCGAAGAAGTCGATGCGGGCGCGGAACAGGCTTCACAAAAAGTCTCGCTGATTGCCGAGAAAATACGCGCTGCACTAGCCGCACCCTATCAAATCAAGAACCATGAGCATCACAGTTCGCCAAGCATAGGCGTATGTCTGTATCGCGGCAACAATGAATCGGTGGATATTCTGCTCAAGCACGCCGATCTGGCAATGTATCAGGCGAAGGATTCCGGGCGGAATGCGGTGAGGTTCTTCGACCCCGCCATGCAACAGGCGGTGCAAGCACGCGCATCCCTTGAGGCTGATTTGCGCCATGCCATTCCCGGTGAACAGTTGCGCCTGTACTACCAGATTCAACTCGACAACGACCATCGCCCTCTGGGCGCGGAAGCGCTGGTGCGCTGGATTCACCCGAAGCGCGGCATAGTTTCACCGGCGCAATTCATTCCCATCGCCGAGGAAAGCTCGCTGATACTCGACGTGGGGCATTGGGTGCTGGAAACGGCCTGCAAGCAGCTTGCGCTGTGGGGCAAGCGCGAACAAACGCGCGATTTGATACTGGCGGTCAACGTCAGCGCGCAGCAATTCAGGAAGCGCGACTTTGTGGATACGGTGGCGGCAATGATTCGTGCCCATCAAGTTAATCCGGCATATTTGAAGCTGGAATTGACCGAGAGTGTGGTGCTGGACGATGTCGCCGATGTTGTAGATAAGATGCATGCGCTGAAGGCACTCGGTATCAAATTGTCACTGGACGATTTTGGCACAGGCTATTCATCGCTGTCCTATCTGAAGCGGCTACCGCTCGATCAAATCAAGATCGACCAGAGTTTCGTGCGCGATATTGCAACCGATTTGAATGATGCCGTGATGGTGCAAGCCATCATCGGCATGGCGCAAAATTTCCGCTTGAACGTGATCGCCGAAGGTGTGGAAACCGAGGCGCAGTTGAAGTTTCTCAAACAGAACGGCTGTATGGCCTATCAGGGCTATCTGTTCAGCAAGCCGGTGCCGGTGGAGGAGTTTGAGTCGTTGTTGGGTAAGTTGTAGGGGCGCGCTATACCGGTGTTGATATTTATGCTGGAAAGACTTTTTTGAAAGGCTGCACGGTGGTTTGCCGGTACACACCAGCGGCGACATACGGATCGGCATCCGCCCATTCGCGCGCTGCCTGGAGCGAAGCAAACTCTGCAACAATCAGGCTGCCGGTAAATCCTGCCGCGCCCGGATCGGTGGCATCCACCGCTGGAAAGGGGCCAGCCAACAGCAGCCGACCTTCATCCTGCAACGCCTGCAAGCGCACCAGATGCGCAGGGCGTGCCGTTAGGCGCTTGTCCAGGCTATCCGGGACATCCTGCCCGATGATTGCGTATAACATTCAAATGGCCTTTCTCGATTGCTTCATCTCCCACCTGCGGGATAACCAGCGACTTGGCTGTGGTTGTTTGCAGCCTAGTCGAATGGCTAGTTGTTTCATCCAGAGGATTGAGGAGAGGGTAAGCATCAGTTATTTTCCTTTTTCTCGTCCACATACTTCGCCAGCCACACGCTTTGCGCGAGGATGAATACCGCCATCAATGCGGTGAAGCCGAACAGTTTGAAATTCACCCAGTCGTCGGTGGAATAGTTGAATGCCACATATAAATTGATGAAGCCGAGTGCGGCGAAGAACAGGCTCCAGCTCAGGTTGAGGCGATTCCAGATGTGCAGCGGCAGCGCGATTTTTTCCTGCAGCAGCGAGCGCATCAGGTTCTTTTTGAAAAACAGATTGGATGCCAGCAGGATGGCGGAAAACATCCAGTACAGCACGGTCGGCTTCCATTTGATGAAGGTTTCGTCGTGCAGCAGCAGGGTCGCCCCACCGAACACGCCGATGATGGCGAAGCTCACCCACAGCATCGTATCGACCTTGCCGTGCCGCCATTTTGTCCAGATGATCTGCGCGACGGTGGCGGCAATCGCCACAGATGTGGCGACGTAAATACCCTGAATCTTGAATGCAACGAAAAACAGGATGACGGGGAACAGGTCGAACAACAGTTTCATGATGTGATTTAAAGTCGATAGTGTTCAGGTTCTATCCAGCGCGAGCGCGGCGGAGTTGATGCAGAAGCGCAGGTTGGTGGGTGGCGGGCCGTCCGGGAATATATGCCCGAGGTGCGCGCCGCATTGTTTGCAGAGCACTTCCACGCGTTGCGTGCCGTGGCTGATATCGACGCGTGTCATGACATTCTCCGCTTTGTACGGTCGCCAGAAACTCGGCCAGCCGGAGCCTGAATCGAACTTGGCTTCGGCATCGAACAGCGCATTGCCGCAACACACGCAGCGGTAAATTCCCGCATCATGGCAATCCCAATATGCGCCGCTGAAGGCCGGTTCGGTGCCGCACTGGCGGCACACCTGGTACTGTTCCGGTGTGAGTTCCTCGCGCCACTCGGCATCGGATTTTTCAATTTTGTCCATAATGAGAAAGTATTTGTAGGGGCGCGATTCATCGCGCCCTTTTTTTGGGCAAGGGCGCGATAGCGCTGCATAGCCATTCCACTAACCTATCAAAAAAACGATAGGTAAGTGGCTGGTTAATCTCGCCCCTACAACACTTCGCCCGCATAATCCGCCAGCCTTGACCGTTCGCCGCGCAACAATGTGACATGCCCACCGTGCGCCCAGCCCTTGAAGCGATCCACCACATAGGTCAGGCCGGAGCTGCCTTCGGTGAGGTAGGGCGTATCGATCTGCGCGATGTTGCCCATGCATACCACCTTGGTTCCGGGGCCGGCGCGCGTGACCAGCGTCTTCATCTGTTTGGGCGTGAGATTCTGTGCTTCGTCGATGATCAGATATTTGTTCAGGAAGGTGCGACCGCGCATGAAGTTGAGCGATTTCACCTTGACGCGCGAGCGGATCAAATCGCGCGTGGCCGCGCGCCCCCAGTCGCCGCCATCCTCGTCGGATTTGTTCAGCACGTCCATGTTGTCTTCCAGCGCGCCCATCCACGGCGTCATTTTCTCTTCCTCGGTACCGGGCAGGAAGCCGATGTCTTCGCCTACCGGAACGGTCACGCGGGTGATGATGATCTCGGTATACAGTTTGGTTTCCAGCGTCTGCATCAAACCCGCAGCCAGTGTCAGCAGGGTCTTGCCGGTTCCTGCCTGCCCCAGCAAGGTGACGAAATCGATCTCCGGATTCATCAGTAGGTTGAGCACGAAATTCTGTTCGCGGTTGCGCGCGGTGATGCCCCATATATTGTTCTTGCTGTGCGTGTAGTCGGTCAGGGTGCGCAGCAGGGCGGTCTGGTCGTTTTGCTCCAGCACCACGGCATAGAACGGCGTGTCGTCTTCCTTATAGACGAACTGGTTGACGAAAAACGCCGCGCACAGCGGGCCGCGAATCTGGTAATAGGTGTGGCCTTCCTTCTGCCACGACTTCATGTCCTTGCCGTGCCGGTCCCAGAAATCCGCCGGGAGCGGCAGCACGCCGGTATAGAGCAGATCGGTGTCTTCCAGCACCTTGTCGTTGAAATAATCCTGCGCCTCGAGGCCCAACGCGCGCGCCTTGATGCGCATGTTGATGTCCTTGCTGACCAGGATCACCGCGCGTTTCGGCTGCTGTGTTTGCAGGCCGATGACGACGCCGAGGATTGCGTTATCCGCCTTGCCCAGTTCCAGATGTTGCGGCAGCTCGTGCTTGATGAAGCTGGTTTGCAGGTATAGCCGTCCGGTGCAGTTCTTGTGTGCGGCGGATTCCAGCGCGATGCCTTCCTCTATATTGTGCGGTTCATCGCTGACGATCTCATCCAGAAAGCGGCTGGCTTGGCGCGCATTACGCGCCACTTCGGTCATGCCCTTTTTCTTGTTGTCCAGTTCCTCCAGCACGAACATCGGCAGGCAGATGTCGTGCTCCTCGAAGCGGAACAGGCTGGTCGGGTCGTGCAGCAATACGTTGGTATCCAGCACGAACAGTTTGGTGTCGGTAGTCTTTGCCGTTTTGGCTGATTTTTTACGTGGCGGTAAAGACATGACGCTCCTTTAATTTAAGGTTTTGATGAAATCCGGCATATTCCGGGTGTGGCCATATGCCTTGGGGTGAAAGTCGATAGCCGGATGGTCGCCGTGTGCGGCCATTTTTGTCAAAAGAACCGGTGAAGGCAAGCATCGAATCATGCCTGTCAATTTGGAGTGCTGGTCTGCGCAACATCTGTTTCAGGGGCGATGAAATGCCGCACACAGTTTCGCCCGCTATGCTTGGCGTCATAAAGGGCCGCATCCGCTGTTTTCAGCAACGAGGTTGCATCGCTGGAAGCGCCGGGCTGATAAGCGGCTACACCAACGCTGACGGTTACATGGTCGGCAATCTTCGATTGGCTGTGCGGGAGGTGCAAATGGGAAACGGCAACGCGCAGCTTCTCCGCAATGACCCGTCCTCCCTCCGCTCCGGAATCGGGCAGGATGACTGCAAACTCTTCGCCGCCATAGCGCACCACCACGTCGGTGGGGCGGTTCAATTGCGATTTGAGCGCCTTTACGACCGAAACCAGCACCTTGTCGCCTGCGGGGTGCCCATAGTTGTCGTTGTAGAGCTTGAAGTAATCCACGTCCAGCATGATCAGGGAGAGCGGGATATTCTGCCGTTGCGCGCGACCGAATTCGGCGGCGAAACGTTCGTCAAAAAAGCGCCGGTTGTATGCGCCGGTCAGTCCATCCGTGGTGGCCTCCTTGCTGAGCCGCACGGAATGCGATTTAAGCACCCCTTCGCGCTTGACGGCCATGCTGGCATCGGCGATCTGGATCAGGCAAAGGTGCTCTTCTCCATTGGCGCCAATGGGCGTGATCGTGATGGATTGCTGCATGCGTTTTTGCTCGTGTTGCGTGATCGGCAACGGATAAATCGGCAATGGCGAACGGTGCAGCGCGTTGGAAAGGATGATCGGCAATTTGTGCGACAGCGCGTTTCTGATGGCCGTTTTGAACGGGGCCGTCAGCCCGTCCGGAAACAATGACTCAAGAGAGTGGTTCAACGCGAACTCGGCCGGAATGCCGCTATGTTTGGCTACCCAGTCATTCCACAGCAAAACCTTTCCTTCACCGCCAATCAGGATCAGGCCCAGTTTGACCGCATCCCAGATTTCTTCCCGGATTAAGGCGTTGTCGGAAGGGGTGAAGTTCATGTTTGCCGGGCTTTCATATGCCGGCAATGAAACGGTCGATATGGATCAGGAGTTCCCGCAGGGACGATGAGCTTAGCAGGAATACCAGATAGCCCTGTGACAGGCGTTTCTCGATGGCCAGGTCGATATGCAGCACCAGCATGACGGGCTGGTTCGCTTCCGAGACAATTTGCCGCAGGATCGTGTCCGTTTCACCGACGGAATAAGCCGGCAGCGAGCTGTCCAATGTGAGTTTGAGTATGTCCGCCATGGAGGAAAGGCAGGCATTCAATATGATGTTGCCCAATTCGCACATGGCCTCCTGCTCGAATTCGACCATCTCCTCGATACCCACTTGCGAACCCATCATGTCATGCACGATTTCCATGGCGCGCTCTTCGGTAAACAGCAGCATGGCATCGGCATCGAACGGGCCGCTGAAACTCTGCTTCACCGCACCCACGCGCGGGCTGTTGAGCGACAGGACTTCCGCGTTGATTTCGGAGGATTGATAAAGCTGGACGCGCGGTACGGACAGTTTTACTTCTTCGCCGACGATCTCGCTCAGGCTGGATGCGGCCCGCCCCGCGCCGATATTGAAGATTTCGGTTAGCGCATCAAGCTGTAATTCGGATAGCGTGCTCACGCTTGGCTTTCAAAAAATTCGAGCGCTTGCGCCACCGTCTTTTCCGTGACCGGTTTGGCGACGAACCGCGCGCCGAGGGTGGCGGCGCGCGTCCGGTGGGCTTCCTGGATGTTGGACGAAAAAATGGCGACGCGGATGCCCGGATATTTGGCGAGA
This sequence comes from Gallionellales bacterium GWA2_55_18, assembly GCA_001801055.1. GTDB lineage: Bacteria > Pseudomonadota > Gammaproteobacteria > Burkholderiales > Gallionellaceae > Gallionella. The sequence continues at coordinate 35,291 of MGWP01000055.1, forward strand.
ATTTGCGCGGCCGCCTCGGTGCCGATTAATCCCGGCATATTGATGTCCATGGTGCAATAATTCGGCGTGTCGCGGCCGACAATTTCCAGCGCCTCATTGCCGCTGGCGGCTTCAATGATGATCCATTGGGGGTACTTGGCGAGTACAAAGGCACGTATCATCATGCGCGATACGCGGCTGTCATCCACGATGAGCAGCGTTTTGATGCTGTTGCGGTGCGGCAAGGCTTCTCCCGATACTGGCTTGATTTTTCGACTGGTGAATTTTACAGTATTTCGCTATTTCGGGTAGTATCATCTGAGTCACAGGCGGATGATTCCCAATAACAAAGCCACTCAGGAGATAGCATGTCCAACATCCAGTCCATATTGCACGAAACCCGCGTTTTCAGCCCTTCCGATGAATTCGTCAAGCAGGCCAATGTTTCCGGCATGGAAAGCTATCGTGCCTTGTGCAAGGCGGCGGAGCAGGACTACGAGGGTTTCTGGGCCAGGCTGGCGCGCGAGACCTTGCTGTGGAAGCAACCTTTCACCAAAGTGCTGGACGAGAGCAACGCGCCTTTCTTCAAGTGGTTTGAAGATGGCGTGCTGAACATTTCGTACAACTGTCTCGACAAGCATCTTGCCAGCCAGCCGGAAAAGACCGCGATCATTTTCGAGGCCGACGACGGCGCGGTAACGAAGATCAGCTACCGCGACCTGCACGCGCGCGTTTGCCAGTTCGCCAACGGCCTGAAATCGCGCGGCATCAAAGAGGGCGACCGCGTCATCGTCTACATGCCGATGAGTATCGAGGCGGTGATCGCGATGCAGGCTTGCGCGCGTATCGGCGCGATTCATTCGGTGGTGTTTGGCGGTTTTTCCTCGAAGAGCCTGTACGAGCGTATCACCGATGCCCGTGCCTGTGCGGTGATTACCGCCGATGCGCAGATGCGCGGCGGCAAGGTGATGCCGCTGAAACCGGCGGTGGACGAGGCGTTGACGCTGGGCGATTGCGCGGCGGTGCACAGCGTCATCGTGTATCGGCGCGCCGCCTGCGAAACCGCATGGAACGCGCGGCACGATGTCTGGTGGCATGATCTGGTGGCGGAGCAAAGTGCCACCTGCGAACCGGAATGGGTCGGTGCGGAGCACCCGTTGTTCATCCTCTACACTTCCGGCTCCACCGGTAAACCCAAGGGCGTGCAGCATTCCAGCGGCGGCTACCTGCTGGTAACGATGCTGTCGATGCAATGGGTATTCGATTACAAACCCACTGACGTTTTCTGGTGCACCGCCGACGTGGGCTGGGTCACCGGTCACAGCTATGTCACTTATGGCCCGCTGGCGATGGGCGCGACGCAAGTGATATTCGAGGGCGTGCCGACCTACCCCGATGCTGGACGTTTCTGGAAGATGATTCAGGATCACAAGGTGACGACTTTCTACACCGCGCCGACGGCGATCCGCTCGCTGATTAAACTGGGTGGCGACTTGCCGAAGAAATATGATCTGTCCAGCCTGCGCCTGCTCGGCTCGGTCGGCGAACCGATCAACCCGGAGGCATGGATGTGGTATTACACCGAGGTCGGCCACTCGCGCTGCCCGATTGTCGATACCTGGTGGCAGACCGAAACCGGCGCGCACATGATCGCACCGCTGCCCGGCGCGATGCCGATCAAGCCCGGCACCTGCACGCTGCCGCTGCCCGGCATCATGGCAACTATCGTCGACGAAGCCGGTAACGAAGTGCATGGCCTGCACGGTGGCTTTCTCGTCATCAAGCGCCCTTTCCCGTCGCAAATCCGCGCCATCTGGGGCGACCCGGAACGCTACAAAAAGAGTTACTTCCCCGAAGAAATGCGCGGCTATTACCTGGCGGGCGATTCCTCGCACCGCGATGAAGACGGCTATTTCTGGATCATGGGGCGCATCGACGATGTGCTGAATGTCTCCGGCCACCGCCTGGGCACGATGGAAATAGAATCGGCGCTGGCCGCCAACCCGCTGGTTGCGGAAGCTGCCGTGGTCGGCAAGCCGCATGAAATCAAGGGCGAGGCGGTATCGGCGTTCGTCGTGCTGAAAGGCGCGCGCCCGGACGATCCGGCCAAGATCAAGGAAATCGCCGATAGCCTGCGCGATTGGGTGAGCAAGGAAATCGGCCCGATCGCCAAGCCCGATGAAATTCGTTTCGGCGACAACCTGCCCAAGACGCGCTCCGGCAAAATCATGCGCCGCCTGCTGCGTGCCATCGCCAAGGGCGAGGAAATCACCCAGGATGTTTCGACACTGGAAAACCCGGCCATCCTCGAACAGTTGAAAAATGCGGTGCATTAGATTGGCCGGGTTTCGGCGCAGGCTAACTTGCGCAGCAAGTTAAGCCGCGTAGCGGTGGCCGAAGCCAAAATCCGGCCATACTGGAACAGTTAAAAAATGCGGTGCATTGACGCAGCGGCGTAGGGTGGGCACGCCGTTGTGCCCACGCGGATTCTAATCCGGGCTTATCTCACAATCGACAACGCCCTTTGCGATACAATCGCCCAGAATAAAAATTGCCCAGGGAATTTATCGCGCCATGCCACGCATCTTTGACAACATCTCGCAAAAGCTGCTGGACGCGCCATTTTCAATTCTTGACGCACCAACATGACTGATTCTCCCCGCGCCGCCAATCTGCTTGCCCAACTCGAACACCTGAACGAGCAGCAACTGCGCCGCCTGCTGGTGGAGCATCTCACCAAACAAAAGTTGGGGCTGTACTGGGAAGCGAATGCCATCGAACGCGATGCGGCGCTGAATGCCGACGTGGTGTTGCCGAGGCTGGTGGAGGAGTGGAGCCACTCACCCTCTCCCCAACCCTCTCCCACAAGTGTGAGAGGGAGCCGACTCCCCTCGCCCGCTGGCGGGAGAGGGGCTGGGGGAGAGGGTGAGCAATTCACCCACCGCAACCTCATCATCGAAGGCGACAACTACGATTCCCTGCGCCTGTTGCGCGCCACCCACGCCGGAAAAATCCGTGTCATCTACATCGACCCACCGTACAACACCGGCAACAAGGACTGGGTCTATAACGACCACTACGTCGGCGCGAACGACCGCTGGCGGCATTCGCAGTGGCTGGAGTTCCTGTATCGTCGCCTCACCCTCGCCCGCGACTTGCTCACGCCGGAAGGCGTGATCCTGGTGTCGATCAACGACGAAAACCGCGCGCGGCTAGAGCTGCTGATGGACGAGGTGTTTCCGGGGATGCGGGTTGGTTCACTTGTTTGGAGAACCAAGGATTCAACTAGTAGAACCGAAAGTAACTTGAGCGAAGTACACGAACACATCCTTGTGTATGGCAGAGAAGGTTTTTCTTTTCTTGGTTCATCAAAATCGACAAAGAAATACAAAAACCCTGACAACGATCCGCGCGGGCTTTGGAATATTGATCCGCTTACTGTAAATGCAGATCGCTTCGAGCGATCTGGTTTTTTCTATCCGCTTCAAAATCCAAAAACCGGTTTGTGGTATCCATGTGATCCAGATCGAGTTTGGGCTTATGCTTCAGAGTTGCGAATTAAAAATATCGACCGAATTCGTTCTGGATCTATGGAACATTGGATTCGCGAAGGAAAAATTATATTTCCAAAGCTAGATGAAGAACGCGTCGTTACTTGGCAATCTATTGAAGAGTTGAGAGAGGCTATTCGTAAAGGTGATGTCCCCGTTACACCAAAACGAAAAAAACCGCTCTTGACTGAGGATACCCCTGACCTTGGTTTTTGGGTTGGGAAACCCGTTGGATTCGGTAGGCCGGGATTTAAGAAGCATTGGAATGAATTAAATAGTCATGTGAATCCTGTTTGCTCTTGGATATCGAGAGCAAATGAACAGCACGATGAAGATGATCTACATGTGTTAATTTCACCAAACGCGGGAGCTGGAACAGAAGCTATTCAAGAGATACTTGGGTCACGGACTTTTGCTTATCCAAAGCCACCGGGGCTTATCCAAGAATTGTTACGTCAAGCCACCCAGCCCAACGACATCGTGCTCGATTTCTTCGCTGGTTCCGGCACGACCGGACAGGCGGTGCTGGAACTGAATGCCGAGGATGCTTCGACAGGCTCAGCACAGGTAGGCCAGCGCCGCTTTATCCTGTGTTCCAGCACCGAGGCCAACAGCAAGGAACCGGACAAGAACCTGTGCCGCGACGTGTGCGCAGAACGGATGCGCCGCGTGATTCAGGGGTATGGCGGCAAGGCGGGTTACACGGTCGAGCAGGGCGGCGAGTTCGCCTATCTGCAACTGGATAAGGTGGAAGCCGCCGACGCGCATTTCGAGATCGATGCGGCGCACGCGTTTCAACTGCTGGCGCTGAAACGGCTGGGCGTGATACGCGCAGCATCGGCAGGCGCGGTGCAGCGCCTCGGGCGGGTGGAGGATTGCGAGTTGCTGGTGTGCAATGAGGTAACTCCAGACACGATAGAAACATTGGCTGCATGGCCGCAACGGCATGGCGCGGCAAGGCTGGCGATATATTCCACCCGCCCTAAAACCTTGAGCGAGCAACTCGCCGCGCGCGGCGTGGAGGCGAATTGCTACAGCCTGATGGATGCGTTGCTGAGTGGGCAGCGAGGAAGCGCGGCATGAATACCTTATCGTCATTCCCGCGCAGGCGGGAATCCAGCAATGGAAAAATAATCCGCTTAGCGGACAAGACATTGATGTTGTCCCGCTACGCGGGGTCTGTTTTATCTGACTGGATTCCCGCTTTCGCGGGAATGACAGCGCACGAGGTGGCATCATGACCATCCGCGACATCATCGCCGCACAGTCTGCATCCATCGAGCCGGAGGCGTTTCAAAGCGCGATTGTAGCGGGCATGACAAATGCGTTGTTGCGCGATGCAGCGCCGCCCTGTCTGCTGCGCGCGCCGACGGGTTCGGGCAAGACCTTCATTATTTCGCGCGTGCTGGAGTCGGTGAGCGCGGCGCGTCCCACGCTGTGGTTGTGGTTTGTACCGTTCGTGAATCTGGTACAGCAGACCGAAGATGCGCTCGCGGCGAATTGTGCCGGGCTGATCCCGGTGATGTTGTCGCGTGGCCGCAATCAGGATGCCCGCCCCGGCATGGTGTTGCTCTCCACCGCGCAAGGCGTGGCAAAAGCAACCGACCGCAAGACGGGCTACAACTCGAATGCCGACGACGATACGCGCACCCTCGCCGCATTTGTTGCGCGGGCAAGAGTGCAGGGTTTGTCCATCGGGCTGGTGGTGGACGAGGCGCACATCGGTCTGGACAAGACCACCGAGTTCGGCAAGTTCGCGCAATGGCTGAACGCGGATTTTCTCATCATGGCGACGGCGACGCCGAAGGATGAGCGGCTGCTGGAATTTTTGCAGCAGGCGGGCAAGAGCGCGTTTGAGAATTTTGCCGCCAGCCGCGACGAGGTGGTGAATGCGCGGCTGAATAAACGCTACATCGAGGCGGTGGTGTACGACTTGCGCCAGAGCGTGCAGACGGTGGCGGACTTGAAACGCACGGTGTTGCGCCAGTCATGGAAACGCTCGCAACGCATCAAGAAACAGTTGCAGGCGGCGGGTGTGTCATTAACCCCCTTGTTGCTGGTGCAGGTGGCGAACGGCGATAAGACGGTGGAAGAGGCCGAGCAGGATTTAATCAAGCTGTGCGGGGTGCATCCGGCGCTGATCGGCAAGCATTCTTCGGATGATCCCGATCCGGTGTTGATGGCGGCGATTGCCAATGACAGCAGCAAGGAAGTGCTGATCTTCAAACAGTCGGCGGGCACGGGGTTCGATGCGCCGCGCGCGTTTGTGTTGGCTTCGACCAAATCGGTGAACGATGCGGATTTCGCGATGCAATTCATCGGGCGGGTGATGCGCGTGTCACGTCCGGTACGCGAGGCATACCCCAAGCCGATGCAGATTCCGCCAGACCTGGATACCGCTTACGTCTATCTGGCGAATGCGGAAGCGCAACGCGGCTTCGAAGCGGCGGTGCAAGCCAGCAGCGCGGTGAAAAGCCAACTGGAAGGACAGACGGAGAAACTGCTGGTGCGTCAGACAGAATCCGGCGCGGTGGTGCTGACCAACCGCGAAACTCCGCAAGCGCCGTTGATGTATGACTTGCACTTGCCTGAAATGACGACAACCGACATTCCGGTACATGCCCCGGTGGCTCCCACAACAGTGGGGCCGCAGCAGTCGCTGTTCGGCAGTTCGCCCGGCAAGGCCGACGATGGCTACAAGCTGGACGAGGTGCTATTTGATATTGATGCGGCGCTGGGCGCGCCGACGGCTGGCGTACCTCCGCGCAAACCTGATGCGCCGCGCACCGAAGCCGAACTGTTGGAGCTGTTAAAGGGAAAGGGTGTGCGCGCCTATCCTCGCCACTCCAGTTTCATCAACCTGCCGCGCGCGCTCAAGCGCGAGCAGCGCCCGCAAATGCAGGATATGAGCAAGGTGTCGGAAGCCGTGGCGACGCGCTTGCCGATACCGGATGAACTGAAGCGGAATGCGGTGCGCGCGGCGTTGAACCGGCTCAAGGAAAAAGAGGTGCATACCGAATTGACACAGGGCGCGCGCCACGAGGAAGAGGTACTGATGATTACCGACCGCAGTGCGTTGGCGCGTGAGGCAATTGGCATTCTTCGCAACCTGCCACAGGTGGAGGACGAGGATGTGCGCATCATCGTCGAGGTGCTGGCCAGCCGTTTGCTTCATGTGATTGAGGATGAGTTTATGCATCTCGATGAAGATGTGCGCCCTCAAGAAACCGAGTTGAAACGCCATGCGCGCGATGCCGCCTACTGGGTAATCCGCCGTGAAGCACAGAATATCGCGGAGTTGATGCAAGGCATCGTCGCCGAATTCACCACACTGGAAGATGCGGCGCCGTTGCCGGATTTGATGGTGTTCCCTGCAGCATTGAGTCTGGCGGCTTCGCGCAAGAATATCTACGGGGTGTTGCCGCCTTCGGAAGATGATTTGGCGAGAATCGACACCTTGCTGACAGTGGATGAACGCGAGTGGCTGGCTGATCGCAGGATGCTGTTTGCCGACGGCGAGTTGAGCATCGGTAAATATGACAACTTGCTCAAGCTGAACGGCGAGGAGCGCGAGTTCGCCAAGGCGCTGGATCACGCGGATTTTGTGGAGTGGTGGCACCGCAACCCGGATCGCAAGCCTTACGCTGTGCGGCTGGTACGGGGCGAACATCAAAACTATTTTCACCCCGACTTTGTGGTTTGCCTGTCGCATCTCCCTCTCCCCAACCTTCTCCCGCAAGCGGGAGAGGGGGGCAACGAATCGCTGCGCGAATTTAAAGTTGACGATGATCCGGTGATTCGGCTGATCGAAACCAAGGAGAATACCAAGGATGCCGCGCGCAAGGCGCGGCGCATTCCGAAGTGTTATGGGAAAGTGCTGTTTCTCACCAAAGACCAGAGCCGCTTGCGTGTGGTGAAGGATGATGGCAGCCTCGGCGAGACCGTGGATTGGGATGATTTGCTGCCGGTGCAGGAATGGTTGCGCGCATCCAAGCCTGCGGTGCAATAAACTTCTATGACCATGATTGACCTAACCGAAGAGCAGGCTGCGCCGCGTATTAAGGCGCTGCTCGTCGCCCGCGAAAGCCGCACGCTCGATTTCAAGCGTGTTTCCGGCAAGATGGTGGGCAAGGCGCTGGAGGCGATTTGCGCTTTCGCCAACACCGAAGGCGGCATTCTGGCTTTGGGTGTGGCGGATGAAAAACAGGGAAGCGGAGCCACCCGGTTTTATGGCATCGAAGAAAACCCTGAGGCGCTGGATGAGCTCATCCGCAAAGTCCGCACCCAGTTTCACCCGCCGATAGAAACCATCAGCTTCGTGCGTCTGCCCTGCACCTTGCGTGACGGCAAGGCGGGCAATGTGGTGCTGGTGCGCACGGCAAAGAGCGACAAGGTGCATTCCATCGTGGACGACGGCACTTGGACGCGGCTGGATGCGGGCAACCGCGAGATGAGCGCCGCCGAGATCACCGAACTTTCTTACCGGCGCGGGGTGCGCAGTGCGGAGAGTGAGCCTATGGTTGTTCCGCTGGAGTTATTGGAAACGGAAACATGGCGCAGTTTTGTCTCTGCACGCGGGTTAAAGAGCGGCACTTTTGCGGAGCAATTGCAGAAAATTGGCTTGGCAGCGAAGGTGGGGAGTGAAGTCCAGCCAACTCGTGCGGCAGTGTTACTGTTTGCCGATGAGCCGGGTAGCTTGCTTGCCGCGCATGGCTCTCGTGCCGACATCCGTTTGATGGTCTACGACGGAAAGCAGGTTGTGCCGGGCGCTACGCCCAACTTGCGCAAGACACCCAAGACGATACGCGGCCCGTTGATCGAGCAGATTGATACCGCAGTGAAGACTGTGCTGGATGAGCTTGCGCAAGGCTTGACGCTTTCCGGCAGCGGCTTCAAGACCAAGCACCTGTACCCGGAACGGGTGGTAAAAGAGGCGATTGTGAATGCGGTGATCCATCGCGATTACCGCTTGAACCGCGATATTTTTATTCGTCTTTTCGATGATCGCATCGAGGTGGAAAGCCCCGGCGTATTCCCCGGCAATATTACACCGGCCAACGTGGACAAGGCAGGCTCCAAGGCGCGCAATCCTTTGGTCGCGCTAAATCTGCGCGAGTTTCCCATCGCACCCAATATTGATGCGGGCGAGGGTGTGAAAATGATGTTCGCCGAAATGGCGAGCGCGATGCTTTATCCGCCGCAGTATCGACAAAATACCGAGGCGGCGGTGGAAAGTGTGACGGTGACGCTGTTGAATCTGGAGCGCCCCACGGTGTGGGACGAAGTGAGCCACTGGATTGATACGCACGGTGATATTGCCAACCGCCAGTTGCGCGAAATTACCGGGATGGACACGCTGGAGGCATCGCGTATGTTGCGCACCTGGGTCGCGCAAGGGGTGCTGATTGCATTGCCTTCCGCATCGCGCCAGCAAGCCAGTTATACCAAGCCAATGCGCTCTGCTGAGCAAGCGGATTCATTATCAAACGCTCCAGATAATGAATTGCCAAAACAATAAAACCCATTGCAAATCAGTATGTTTTTGATTTTGTCATTATCAGAACGGGGTTTTTCTGCTCAAATTATGGAGTACATATCCCGTGTGGGATGAGGTGGGCCACCGGGCGGAATGCGGCTTATTCGGAGCCAGCTCAACCAGCGGATCAAGCGAGTTTATTATCAGAGGCGAAAGATAATAAACTTTAATTTTGGTATATACATAAACAAATCAACGCTATGGCAAAACCGTTATTATCATTCTGGCAAAAAGACGGGCTAGCCGGGGTTGGCAACATGGCATTGCTGGAACAGCCGCTGACGGCTTTTTTCGCGTCCCGCCGTTGTTCGGGGCGGGCGATCAGGGCGGCGATGGATTGGGCTGTCGAACAGGCACGGGCGAAAATTCCGCTGATCGGCGGATTTCATTCGCCGCTTGAGCAGTCGGTTCTGGAAGTCATGCTGGCGGCTCATGCGCCAGTGGTGATTGTGATTACGCGCAAGCTGGAGGCGGCGAGCCTTTCGTCTGCATGGCACGAGGCGGTGCAGGCCGGAATGATTGCGGTGGTGAGTATGGATGATACGCAGCAACGGTTGACTGCCGAGTTGGCGATGCGACGTAACCATTGGATTGCCAGCCGCGCAGCACACATCGTGGTCGCAGAGGCATCGCTGGATGGAAGCTTGGCATTTTGTTTGGCGCAATGGAAAAACGAAAAGCTGCGAGTGAGTATATTAGTGGATGAGGTTGGGAATCAATGAGTTTGCTACCGGCCACCCAAGATGATAACGAACCATCGCTGCAAACACTGATTGGACAGATCCGTGTCTCATCTCCAATTTGGAACGCAGTGCGTACTGAATTGAGCTGTCCCACAATCCCGCCTTTATAAATTTCCATAGTGCCCATGCGTACCGATGAATTTGATTTTGCGTTGCCGGAACAGTTGATCGCGCAGCACCCACCGGAGCAGCGCGGCAGCAGCCGCTTGTTGTATGCGCACGGCGATGTGCTGGAGGATCGCCGTTTTGCCGAGTTGTTGCAGCTGGTCAAGTCGGGCGATGTGTTGGTGCTGAACGACACGCGCGTCATCAAGGCGCGTCTGTTCGGTAGCAAAGAAAGCGGTGGCAAGATCGAAGTGCTGGTCGAGCGCGTGTTGAACGGGCATGAAGTGCTGGCGCAGGTGCGCGCCAGCAAATCGCCCAAGGCAGGGAGCCGCCTGTTGCTGGCAGACGCTTTACATGTCGAGGTGTTGGGGCGAGCAGGCGAATTCTTCCGGTTGCGTTTTGCCGCAGCAAAAAATGTACTGGATTTGCTGGAACGCTACGGCCGACTGCCGCTGCCGCCTTACATAACTCATGTGGCGGACGCTGAAGATGAGCAGCGCTACCAGACCGTGTTTGCGCGCGCGGCAGGCGCGGTGGCGGCGCCCACGGCGGGGTTGCATTTCGATGACGCGATGCTGCAAGCCTTGCGCGACAAGGGCGTGCGGGTTGTTTATGTGACCCTGCATGTCGGCGCGGGAACATTCCAGCCGGTGCGCGCCGAATTGATACGCGAACACGCCATGCACAGCGAATGCTATGAGATTCCGCAGGCCACCGTGGATGCGATAGCCCAGGCGCACGCGGCAGGGGGGCGGGTGATTGCGGTGGGTACGACCAGCTTGCGCGCGCTGGAGAGCGCAGCACAGGATGGCGAATTGCAGGCAGGCACGGGCGAGACAAAAATCTTCATCACACCGGGTTACAGCTTCAAAGTAGTGGATAGGCTGCTCACGAATTTTCACCTGCCGCGCTCGACGCTGCTGATGCTGGTATGCGCGTTCGGTGGAATGGAGCAGATGCTGGCGGCGTATCGCCACGCGGTGGAAAAGGAATACCGGTTTTTCAGTTATGGCGATGCGATGCTGATTGAAAGAAATGATGGTGTTGTAGGGCGGGCTCCGCCCGCCGTTAATAAAATGATGTCGGGCAAAGCCCGACCTACAACTGAATAACCCAATGTCCAACTACCACCGCGCCCGCGTACCCGGAGGCAGCTATTTCTTTACCTTGGTGACGCATGATCGCCGCCCGTTGCTAACTAACGAAAACATCCGAGCCGCTCTGCGCGCTTCCGTGCAAGCGGTACGCGAGGAACACCCGTTTTATGTGGAAGCCTGGGTGCTGCTCCCCGATCACCTGCATTGCCTCTGGCGTTTGCCGGAGGGCGATGCCGATTACTCCTTGCGCTGGGCGAAGATCAAACGCTTTACCCGGCATCATCTGGACATGGAGGCTGGGGAAAAACTATGGCAACCCCGCTATTGGGAACATTGCATCCGCGACGAAAACGATTTTGCGCGGCATGCCGATTACATCCATTGGAACCCGGTGAAGCACGGTTTGGTAAGATGCGCGGCGGACTGGCCTTACTCGACCTTTCATCGTTTTGTGGAGGCTGGTGTGTACCCCGAGAATTGGGGAATTGCCGAGGGCGAGTTAGGCGATGGCAAATTCGGCGAGTAGGGCGGGCTTCGCCCGCCGTCAATAAATAATACCAGGCGAAGCCCAACCACAGAATATGGAATTTACTCTATACAAAACTGACGGCCTCGCCCGTCGCGGCACTTTGCAACTGGCACATGGCTGCGTTGAAACCCCCGCCTTTATGCCGGTCGGCACCTACGGCACGGTAAAGGCGATGTCGCCGCTGGAACTGAAAGAGATCGGTGCGCAGATCGTGCTGGGTAACACCTTTCACTTGTGGTTGCGCCCCGGCTTGGAGGTGATCGAGGCGCATGGCGGTTTGCACCGCTTCATGGGCTGGGACGGCCCGATTCTCACCGATTCTGGCGGGTTTCAGGTGTTCAGCCTCGGCGAATTGCGCAAGATCAGCGAGGAGGGCGTGAAATTCCAATCTCCTGTAAACGGCGATAAATGTTTCCTCACACCGGAAGAATCGATGCGCATCCAGAAGGTGCTGAATTCCGACATCGCGATGATCTTCGACGAATGCACACCGTATCCGGCGACGGAGCGCGAGGCGGCGGATTCGATGCGTCTGTCGTTGCGCTGGGCGGAGCGCAGCAAACGGGCGCATGAAGGGAACTCTAACGCGCTGTTCGGTATCGTGCAGGGCGGTATGTACGAGAAGCTGCGCGACGAGTCGTTGCGCGAACTGGTGAGCATCGGCTTCGATGGCTACGCCATCGGCGGCCTGTCGGTGGGCGAACCCAAGGAGGACATGCTGCGTATCCTCGCGCACACCGCGCCGCAACTGCCGCAAAACAAGCCGCGTTATCTGATGGGGGTCGGCACACCGGAAGACCTTGTGGCGGCGGTGGCGCAGGGCATCGACATGTTCGATTGCGTGATGCCGACGCGCAACGCGCGTAACGGCATGATGTTCACCCGCCACGGCGACATCAAGATCAAGAATGCGCAATACCGCATGGATATGCGCCCGCTGGACGAACAGTGCGCCTGCTACACCTGCCGCAACTTCAGCCGCGCCTACCTGCACCACTTGCACCGTATCAAGGAAATCCTCGGCGCGCGCCTCAATACCATCCATAACCTGCATTATTATCAGGAGCTGATGGGCGAGATGCGCGCGGCCATCGAGGCGGATGCGTTTGAGGCTTTCGCGACACGCTTCAGACTGATGCGCGGCGGGGGAGTGCATGAAGATGGCTGTGCTTCATGCTAGAATGCGCGCCTTTTGATTTATCCTCGGAGATTGAATAATGTTCATCAGTAATGCTTATGCCGAAGCCGCCGCACCGGCGCAGGGTGCCGGTTTCATGGATTTTCTTCCGCTGGTCGTATTGGTGGCGGTGTTTTATTTGTTGGTGTTGCGCCCGCAAAGCAAGCGCGCCAAGGAACACAAGACCATGGTCGAAGCGCTGCAACGCGGCGATGAAGTCGTGACGACGGGCGGCGAAGTGGGTCGCATCAACAAGGTGTACGAGGAATATGTGGGCGTGGAAATCGCCGAGAATGTCGAAGTGACGGTGCTGAAAACTGCGGTTCAAGCCATGTTGCCCAAGGGAACCATCAAGTCCATTAAGTGAGGGGACAGGGGCTAGGGATTAGGGGCTGAAAAACCCTGGCGTAGCGAGGTAAAACCCTAGCCCCCAATCCCTAGCACCTGCCCCCTATCAAAAGAGGTTTCAATGAACCGTTATCCATTGTGGCAATATTTGTCGATTCTGGCCGTGGTTCTGGCCGGGTTGATCTATACCTTGCCGAATTTTTACGGCGAATCGCCTGCCGTGCAGGTGTCGCCGTTGCGCGCCAGCCTGAAAGCGGATGTCGCATTGCTGGAGCGCGTGGAAAAAACCCTCAAGGCAGCCAGCCTCAATCCGGAAGTGGTCGCGCTGGACGGCAATAGCGTCAAGGCGCGCTTCGCCGATACCGACAACCAACTAAAAGCCAAGGACGTGTTGTCCGGCCAGTTGGGGGAAGACTACATGGTCGCGCTTAACCTGCTGTCGCGCTCGCCGCAATGGTTGACCAGCCTTCATGCGCTGCCGATGTATCTCGGCCTGGACTTGCGCGGCGGTGTGCACTTCCTGTTGCAGGTCGATATGAAAGCCGCGCTGGGCAAGGCTCTGGAAGCCGCTACCGGCGATATCCGCAGCGCGTTGCGCGAGCAGAAGATCGCTTATGCCGGTGTCAGCCGCGACGGCAATATGCTATCGGTGAAATTCCGCGATGCCGAAGCGCGCGGCAAGGGTGAGGCGGAAATCAAGCAGCGCTTTAACGACTATGCGCTGAGCGCCAACGAAGCAGGCGGCGAATTTTTGTTACAGGCGACGCTCAAGCCGGAAGCCGAGCGGCGTATCCAGGAGTCCGCCGTGCAGCAGAACCTGATGACCTTGCGCAACCGCGTGAATGAGCTGGGTGTGGCCGAGCCGGTGATCCAGCAACAGGGTGCGGATCGCGTGGTGGTGCAATTGCCCGGCGTACAGGATACGGCGCGCGCCAAGGATATTCTCGGGCGCACCGCGACGCTGGAAGTGCGCATGGTGGACGAGGAGCATCAAGCCAGCCCGGGAGCTGCGGCTCCGTTCGGCACCGAGATGTTCAAGGATCGCGACGGCAACCTGCTGCTGGTGAAGAAGCAGGTGATCCTCACCGGCGAGCGCATCAACGACGCGCAGCCCGGTTTCGACAACCGCGACAACGAGCCTGCCGTGCACATCAATCTGGACGGCGTGGGCGCGCGCAAGTTCAAGGAAGCGACGCGCGAAAACGTCGGCAAGCGCATGGCGATCATCCTGTTTGAAAAAGGCCGGGGCGAAATCGTCACGGCACCGGTCATTCGCGAAGAGATCGGCGGCGGGCGCGTGCAGATCAGCGGCCAGATGAACACCATGGAAGCGCAGGACACCGCATTGCTGCTGCGTGCCGGCGCGCTGGCAGCACCAATGGAAATCATCGAGGAACGCACCGTCGGGCCCAGCCTCGGCGCGGATAATATCAAGCGCGGTTTCGATTCCACCAAGATCGGTTTTATCATGGTCGCGCTGTTCATGATCGCCTACTACCTGATGTTCGGCACGATTTCCATGGTGTCGTTGGGGGTGAACCTGCTACTGCTGGTGGCGTTGTTGTCCATGTTGCAAGCGACGCTCACCTTGCCCGGCATGGCGGGTATCGCGCTGACGCTGGGGATGGCGATCGACGCGAACGTGCTGATCAACGAGCGCATCCGCGAGGAGCTGCGCAACGGCGTCACGCCGCAGGCCGCGATCCATGCCGGATATGATCGGGCATTCGGCACCATCATCGATTCGAATGTGACCACGCTGATTGCTGGAATTGCGCTGTTCATGTTCGGCTCCGGCCCGATCAAGGGATTTGCGGTGGTGTTGTGCCTGGGCATTCTCACTTCGATGTTCAGCGCGGTGCTGGTTTCGCGCGCAATGGTTAATCTGATGTATGGCCGCAGGGCGCGGCTCGCTAATGTAGCAATAGGTTAACACCCTCTCCCTAACCCTCTCCCGCAAGCGGGAGAGGGGACAATAGCTCTCTCTCCCCAAGGGGAGAGAGTTGGAGAGAGGGGGAATAACGAGGAACAAAAAGCATGGAATTTTTCAAGATCAAAAAAGACATCCCGTTTATGAGCTACGGGAAAATCACTACCAGCATTTCGCTGGTGACGTTTCTGTTCGCGGTGTTTTTTCTCGCCAGCAAAGGGCTGAATTTTGGTGTGGATTTCACCGGCGGCACGGTGATCGAGGTGCATTACGCTCAACCTGCCGATCTTGCCAAGGTGCGCGAACAGCTTGCCGCCACAGGCTTGCACGATGCACTGGTGCAAAACTTCGGTTCCAGCCACGATGTGCTGATCCAGGTGCCGCTCAAGCAGAATCTCGCCGGCGCGAAACTGAGCGAGCAGGTGATGGATGGTTTGCGCAAGCAGGATGCCGGTGTGGAAATGCGTCGCGTGGAATTCGTCGGCCCGCAGGTCGGCAAAGACCTGATAGAGAACGGCGCACTGGCGCTGCTGCTGGTATCGCTGGGTATCGTCGGATATCTGTGGATGCGCTTCGAATGGAAATTCGGCCTGTCCGCCATCATCGCCAACCTGCATGACGTGGTCATCATCCTCGGCTTCTTTGCCTTCTTTCAATGGGAATTCTCGCTGTCCGTGCTGGCGGCGGTGCTGGCGGTGCTGGGTTATTCGGTGAACGAATCGGTGGTGGTGTTCGACCGGATCCGCGAGAACTTCCGCACCATGCGCAAGGCCGGGGTTGCGGAAATCATCGACAACGCGATCACCCGCACCATGTCGCGCACCATCATCACCCACGGCTGCACGCAAATGATGGTCGGCGCGATGCTGTTCCTCGGCGGCGAGACGCTGCATTACTTTGCGATGGCGCTGACCATCGGCATTTTGTTCAGTATCTATTCCTCGGTGCTGGTCGCCAGCCCGATCCTGATGTGGCTCGGCGTATCGCGCGAAGACTTCATCAAACCGGAAAAAACCGAAGCCGAAGAAGTCCTGCCGTAAAGGGGGTAGTTGGTTTGATAGAAAAACGTAGGGGCGCGATTTATCGCGCCCCTTTTTTTAACCTAGAAAGAGTGGTTGTCCACGAAAGTCACGAAAAACACGAAAAAATTCAAAGGGCTCCATAAATTGATACCTGTTGGGTGAATCCCCGAGTCAATGCAACTTCATGTTTTATTTCGTGCCTTTCGTGTTTTTCGTGGATGAATTGCGGTTTTTAGGTTTAATTCCGGTAAATCGCGCCCAGTATGCAGGGATGCTTTGCGCCGGTGACCTGCGGCAGATTGGCGGGTTTTTCGAGCAGGGTTTGCTGCGCCAGCCAGGCGAAGGCGATGGCTTCCAGATAGTCGCTGTCCACGCCGAGGATGTCGGTGGTCTGTATGCTGCTGCCCGGCAGCAAGTCGATCAGGCGGTTGCGCAGGGTTTGGTTGCGCGCGCCGCCGCCGCATAAATAAATTTCCGCAGCACCGGTGCAATATTTCTGGATGGTTTGCGCGATGGTTTGGCAAGTCAGCTCCAGCAGTGTCGCCTGCACATCTTCCGCGCGTTCGTTGCCTTGCAGTTTGCCGCGCAGCCATGCCATGTTGAACAGGTCGCGACCGGTGCTTCTTGGCGGCGGTAAAGCAAAAAAAGGTTCGTCGAACATCTGCTCCAGCAAGGCGGGCAACACCTGGCCGGATGCCGCCCATGCGCCGTTGTCGTCGTAGGATTTGCCGAGGTGTCGCATGCACCACGCATCCATCAGCAGGTTGCCGGGGCCGCAGTCAAAACCGGTCGTGGCGGCTTGCGGTGGCAGATCGGTCAGGTTGCTGATGCCGCCGATATTGACGATGACGCGATGGATGCCGGGATGGCGCAACGCATGGTCATGGAACGCGGGAACCAGCGGCGCGCCTTGTCCTCCGGCGGCGATGTCGCGGCTGCGAAAGTCGCCGACCACGGTGATGCCGGTCAGTTCGGCGAGCAGTGCGGCGTTGCCGATTTGCAGGGTGTAGCCTTGTTCGGGGCAGTGGCGGATGGTCTGGCCGTGGCAGCCGATGGCATTTACTTGCGCCGCAGAGATGCCGGCTTGCGATAGTAGCGGGGTAATACTTCGGGCATACAGTTGCGCCAGTTGATTGTCGGTCAATTGTGCCTGATGCAGCTCGTTGTGGCCGGGCAGATGCAGCGCCAGCAAAATGCTTTTCAGTGTGTCGTCAAAAGGCAGGTAGTGCTTGGCGAGCAGCCGGGGCTGTGTCTGGCACAAATCGACAAGGACGGCATCGACGCCGTCCAGGCTGGTTCCCGACATCAACCCGATATAGAGCTCAGGCTGTTGCACGGGATGGGTGTCGTGATCCTCGCACAGCGATTCGTTTGCCCCCTCTCCCTCCGGGGGAGGGTTGGGGTGGGGGA
Source organism: Gallionellales bacterium GWA2_55_18 (assembly GCA_001801055.1). Taxonomy (GTDB): domain Bacteria; phylum Pseudomonadota; class Gammaproteobacteria; order Burkholderiales; family Gallionellaceae; genus Gallionella. The sequence goes on from MGWP01000055.1 coordinate 52,718, forward strand.
AACGGGCACGGCGGGTTTCTTAGCAGAGGCGGCATTTCGCCATACCCGTTAGTCGAGTTTGGCGAGGTTGGTGTTGCGCAATTGGTTCAAGCGCGCCACGAAGTTGTCGGCAAGCGATTGGAACGCGGTCTTGTCGGCAGCGCCGACAGGCTGCGCATTGGGCAGCGCGACGCGCAGCGGGTCGCGCTGTTGGCCGTCAACCCTGAACTCGTAGTGCAGGTGCGGGCCGTTGGTCAGGCCGGTCATGCCGACATAGCCGATCGCATCGCCCTGCGCCACGCGCTGGCCTTTATGCAGCCCCTTGGCAAAGCGCGACAGATGACCATACACGGTGGTGAAATGACCCTGATGGCTGACCGTAACGAAATTGCCATAACCGCCCTGCTTGCCGAAAGATGAGACGACACCGTCCGAAGTTGCTTTGACCTTGGTGCCGATCGGGGCGGCAAAATCCACGCCTCTATGTGCGCGCCATTTGTTCAGCACCGGGTGGAAACGCGAGTTGCTGAAGCCCGAACTCACGCGCGAAAATTCAATGGGCGAGCGCAGGAAAGTCTTGCGCACGCTCTTGCCTTCCGGGGTGAAGTAATCGCCTTGCTGCGTGTTGCCCTGGAAATATACCGCGCGGTAAACCTGGCGCTGGTTGATGAATTCGGCGGCCTGGATGCGCCCGGTATGCACCAATTCGCCATTGCTGTAGGTCATTTCATACACTGCGGTGAATTTGTCGCCCTTGCGCAAATCGTGGTGAAAATCGATATCGCCGCCGAATATCTCGGCCAATTGGTTGGCGGCGGCTTCCGGCATTCCGGCTGCATCGGTTGCGGCATACAGGCTGGTCTTGATTTCGCCGGTGCGCACGAACAGGCGTTTCTCGAGTTGGGCGGGCTGGATATGGGTTTTGTAGCCCTCGCCTTGTTTGTCGATCACGATTTGTGCGCCGTTGTCGCCCATATAGCGCAACGAAACAAGCCCGCCGACGGCGTTGATCTCGGCTTGCACTTCCTTGCCGACAGCCAGTTTGCGGAAAGATTCCGCTTCAGCGGTATGGCGCAGATAGTTGCTGGCGGCGGCATCTTCGACATTCAGGCGGCGCAGCAATTCGGCCACGGTATCGCCGCGCTGCATGCGCTCGGTGCGCCAGAAACTGGCGGCAGTGGTCACGCTGGGGGCGATCTTGGGCAATGCGATCTGTTCGATGGCAACTTTGGCCGAATCGGGGCCAAGATTGCTTTGCGGCACCAGTCCGAAGGCGGTGACTACGCCCAGCAACGGCATGGTGGACAGCGTGACGAACCAGCGCAGCTTTTTTTTGCTTTCCAGCATTTTGCGTTCTTGGTCGGGCAGATTTTGGGTTAACATTCACGCCTCCTTGTGTTGCTTTGTCTTGTTTTTGCAACGTGCTGCATTTCCGATTGGTGCGCACTTTACCAGAAAGGTGCATCCTCTCAAAGGCCGAATTGATAGGCGGCAGATGATTAATTCAGGTGGTAAAACACGGCTGACGAATGGCTCGAACGCGGGAATGAACGGCAACCCGGCTTTTTCTGAATTTGAATTGATAGAAAATTATGACTGAAATGACTACCCCGGAAATAACACAGGCCGATGCGCTGGCTCTGATCAAGCGCGGCGCCCATGAATTACTGCTTGAAGACGAGTTGAAGCAAAAGCTCGCGCTGGGTCGCCCGTTGCGCGTCAAGGCGGGCTTCGATCCGACCGCGCCGGATTTGCATCTCGGGCATACCGTGCTGCTCAACAAGATGCGCCAGTTGCAGTATCTCGGCCATGACGCGCTGTTCCTGATCGGCGACTTCACCGGCATGATCGGCGACCCGACCGGCAAAAACACCACCCGTCCGCCGCTGTCGCGCGAACAGGTGCTGGAAAACGCCCAGTCGTACCGCGACCAGGTGTTCAAGGTGCTTGACCCGGAAAAAACCGAGATCGTGTTCAACTCTACCTGGATGGACGAATTCAGCGCGGCGGATTTGATCAAACTGGCGGCCACCCACACCGTGGCGCGCATGCTGGAGCGCGACGATTTCGGCAAGCGTTACAAAAGCAACCAGCCCATCGCCATCCATGAGTTTGTTTACCCGCTGGTGCAAGGCTATGACTCCGTGGTACTCAAGGCGGACATCGAGCTGGGCGGCACCGACCAGAAATTCAACTTGCTGATGGGGCGCGAACTACAAAAACATTACGGTCAGCCGCCGCAGTGCGTACTCACCATGCCGCTGCTGGAAGGGCTGGACGGTGTGAACAAGATGTCCAAGTCGCTCGGCAATTACGTCGGTATCACCGACACACCGCAGGATATGTTCGGCAAGCTGATGTCGATCTCCGATACGCTGATGTGGCGCTATCTGGAACTGCTGTCGTTCCGCAGCATGGGTGAAATAACCGGCTGGCGCGAAGAAGTATCCGCCGGACGCAACCCGCGCGACATCAAGGTATTGCTGGCGCAGGAAATCGTGGAACGCTTCCATTCCAAAAAGGCCGCCGAAGCCGCGCTGACGGAATTCGAAGCGCGCTTCAAACAAGGTGTGCTGCCGGACGACATGCCGGAAATCAGCGTCGCCAGCACGGATGGCCACATCGGTATCGCTCAACTGCTCAAACAAGCCGGGCTGGTTCCCAGCACTTCCGAAGCACTGCGCATGATCGACCAGGGCGGGGTCAAACTCGACGGCGAAAAAGTCAGCGACAAGGCTTTGCAACTCAAGGCGGGCACGGTCGTCGTCGCACAAGTCGGCAAGCGCAAATTCGGGCGGGTGAGCGTTAGCTGATTGCGGATATTCAGGAAGGGGGCGTTGGATGAAAATTTAAACTGACGTTGCCCCCATTGGCTTACGATTGCCGCTTTCAGGAAGGGCGCGCTCAAAAACCAACCGCAACACCTTGGAGAGGTTAAGGTGTTGGGATGGAAAAAACAGAAAAGCTCTATAAGCAGTTGAGTG
>MGWP01000056.1 GCA_001801055.1 Gallionellales bacterium GWA2_55_18
TTCGGTGAGGTGGCACAATGCCACCAGTTCGGTCGCGTTGAGGAATCCCGCGCCGCCCTTGATGGTGTGGAAGCCGCGGAATACGTCATCGAGCAGCCTGCTGTTGCCAGGAGACTTCTCCAGATCCACCAGCTTGCTGTCCACATCGGCGAGCATGTCCCCCGCTTCTTGCAGGAAATCGCTCAACATATCTTCCATACTTGCAAAATCATTCATGTCAGAACCCCATGCTCGCCAGCAAGTCATCCACCTGATCCTGGCTGGTCACCACGTCATTGCGCCCGTGCGGATTGACCACCGGACCATTCAGCAAGCCGGAATGATCCCAGTCCGCCTTGAGCGAGGGCGACGCGCTTTCCAGCAGCAGCGACAGCAGCTGTTTTTCCATGTTCTGTGTCAGGTCGATGATCTTCTTGATGACCTGCCCGGTCAGATCCTGGAAATCCTGCGCCAGCATGATTTCCATCAGGTAGGCATTGGTCGCCTTGGTCTGTTTTGGCACGCCGTTCAGGAAAGCCTGCGTCTGCATGACCATGTCCCTGAATTGCTCCACGCTGAGTTTCTGTTCGAACAGCATCTGCCATTGCCCGGCCAAGCGTTGCGATTCCGCACCCATCACTTCCACGATGGGCTGCGCGGCGTCGGTGGCGTTCAGCACGCGCTCCGCCGCCTGCTGCGTCATGGTCGCCACATAGTTCAGGCGGTCGCGCGCATCGGGAATGCTCGATGCCGCCTTTTCGATCTCCTTGGTCAGCCCCAGTTCGCGCAGCGTATCGTGCAGCGTCCGCGCCATCTGGCCAAGACTATTGATGACATTACCCCCCGCCGTATCGCAAGCCTGCACGTCCGTCTTGCTGCATACCTCGGCCTTCTTCGTCTTGGTGATGCTGTCGAACAGCGCTTCCAGTTCGTCGCTATCTCTATTGGCGTTCTCGGTCATTGGCAAACTCACTTTTGCATGTTTTGAAATATTTTTTTCAGCTTCTCGTCCAGCGTCCCACCGGTAAAGGGTTTCACGATGTATCCGGAAGCCCCTGCCTGCGCCGCCTCGATGATGTTTTCCTTCTTCGCCTCCGCCGTCACCATCAGCACCGGCAGGTGCTTGAGCTTGTCGTCCGCGCGGATCGCGCGCAGCAACTCGATGCCGGTCATGTTGGGCATGTTCCAGTCGGTCACCACGAACTCGATCTCGCTGTCGTTCAACAACCTGCTCAGCGCGACAACGCCATCTTCGGCCTCGACGATATTGCCGAACCCGAGTTCCTTGAGCAGGCTGCGCACGATGCGGCGCATCGTGGAAAAGTCGTCCACCACCAGGAATTTCATATCCGCATCAGCCATCGCGTCCCCCCACCAACATAGGGCGCAGGGCAGCGGCCAACGCCCCGGGATCGAACTTGGGAACATAGCAGTCCACACCCATCCGTTGCCCCATGCTGCGGTTGGCGCTTGACGAGAGCGATGAATGCATCACCACGGGAATCCCGTCAAAACGGCTGTCCGACTTGATTTGCTGGGTCAGCACATAACCGTCCATTTCCGGCATCTCGGCATCGGTCAGGATGACCTGTATCTGGTCGTGCAGCTTCTTCCCTTCCATCTGGGCGGCATCCGCCAGCGCCTTCAGCCTCTCCCACGCCTCGCTACCGTTGTTGGCCTGTACCTGCCGCACCCCCATCTTGTCCAACACCTCTGAAATCTTCCGGCGCGCCACCGAAGAATCGTCCACATAGAAAACGCACAACTCGTGACCGTTTTCCAGTTTTTCCAGTTCGCCGATGGCGGCGTCGCCGAATGCGCTGGACAGTATCTGCTCAACATCCATCAGCGAGACCAGCGTACCGTCCTCCCGCTTGGTCAACGCATTGACCAGCCCGCCCTTGTTCAACAGGCTCTCATCGCAGGGATGCACCGTATTCCAATCCACACGGATGATGCGATCGACCGCATGCACCAGGAACCCGAGGATATGGTTGCTGTATTCGGCCACTATCATGGACTGTAGCGGCTCATGCCTCGCCACCCCCATGAACCTGGCCAGATTCAGCACCGGCATCACATGTCCGCGCAGGGATACGATGCCATCCACCCCGTGCGGCATATTGGGTGTCCTGGTCAGCGGCATCCTCTGACAGACCTCCTTGACCTTGAATACATTGACCCCGAAACATTCGCCGGTACCGATGGAGAACAGCAATATCTCCATCTTGTTGGCGCCCGCAAGGTTGGTGCGCTCATCCACAACATCCAGCAACGATCTATCTTCTGCCTGCAATTGCCCCATCTCCGTCATGCCCCTTTGCCCCCCGTCAATAGTCGCTCCAGCGTCTGGGCAAGCCTGTTCGGTTCGAACTTGGATACATACTCGTCCACACCTACGGACCGGCCGAGATCCCGGTTGGAATCGCCGGAAAGCGAGGAATGCATCAGCACGGGTATACCCTGGAAGCGCTTGTCCGACTTGATTCTGCGCGTCAGCGTATAGCCGTCCATTTCCGGCATTTCCACATCGGTCAGAATGAGCTGTATCAGCTCCTTCACCGGTCGGCCCGACGCATCGGCCTGATCCGCAAGTTTCCGCAACTCCTGCCAGGCTTGCATGCCGTTCACCGCCGAGATATGGCCTATCCCCATGGCGTCCAGCGTCCGCTGAATCTGGTTGCGCGCCACATGCGAATCGTCCGCGAAAAAAACCGTGCGGCTTTCCAGCCCGATCGGCTTCACGTTCCGGAAAACATGCTCGTCGTCAAGTCGGCGGGTTTCAGCCAACACCTTCTCGACGTCCATCATCATCACCAGACGCCTATCTGCCAGCTCGGTTACCGCCGTGACCAGCCCGCCCATCTCCGCATTGAGCATTTCCGGCGGCACCCGCATCGCCGACCAGTCCAGCCGCAAAATGTTGTCCACCGATTCAACCAAGAAACCCTGAATGCAGCCGTTGTATTCGGTGACGATCATGATAGATGGAGGTACATCCACCTCCAGCCCGATGTATTTGGCAAGATCGAGCACCGGCACCAGCACGCCGCGCAGGCTGACCATACCCTCCACCCCTTCCGGCATCTCGGGCGCACGGGTGATCTCCGGGATACGCATCACCTCGCGCACCTTGAATACATTGATGCCGAAGGTCTCTTTCCGCCCGGTGTGTTTATCCAGCCCGAGGGAGAACGACAGCATCTCCAGCTTGTTGGTGCCGGCCAGTTTGGTGCGCCCATCGATGCTGCTCAATAAATCGGACATATGCTTCTCCCGATACTCAAGCGTCGATCATGCACTTGGTCAGCGGATAGCCGGCCCTGCGCAGTTGCCCGGCAATGACCGCCAATTCATCCCCTGCCGCTTTGGCATCCCGCGCCTGTTGCGCATTGCTGTCCGACAGCACATTGATGTTTTCGATAGCTCTTGCGATATTTTCGCCGGCTACAGACTGTTCCCGCGAGGCATGGGCGATATTCTCGATATGTCTGGCGACACTGGCAGATGCACTCTTGATCTCCACCAATCCATCGCCGTTTGCGCGAATCAGGGTGATGCCAGTTTTCACCTCGGCCACCGCGCCTTGCATGGAACTGACCGCCGCATCGGAAACCGAATTGATCTCGGCGATGGTACGCGCGATATCCTTGGTGCTCGTCGAGGTGCGGTCGGCCAGCTTGCGCACCTCGTCCGCCACCACCGCGAACCCGCGTCCCTGCTCGCCGGCGCGCGCCGCCTCGATCGCGGCATTCAGCGCCAGCAAGTTGGTCTGGTCGGCGATATCCTTGATGGCATTGGCGATCACACCAATCTTCTGGATGGAAGCGCCCAGGTCGGCAATGGTCTGACTGGATGACTGTACGGTATCCGCCACTTTGCCGACGGTGGAAATACTGAGCTCCATGTTGCGCTCATTTGTCTCCACGATGCCCTGCATCGTAGCGGCACCCTTCAGGGAGTCGCCTGCCATTCCCGCCACCTCGGCGACAGACTGGCTGAACTCCTCGACCGTGGCTGCGATCTGCTGGATATGGTCGCGTTCGATTACTGCGTTGTTCGCCACGACAGACAGCCTGTCGTCCACCCCTCCGGCCCGTTCTTCCACCCCCGCCACCGAAACGACGATCTCGTCCACCATGGTGCGCAAGTAGTTCTGCATGGTCTGCATCTCGCACAGCAGGGTTCCCATCTCATCCCGGATGGAAATATCCAGCTCGGTATCCATATCGCCCTGCATGATTCCTCGGAATTCATCGATCACGGCCCGAACCGGACGGCTGACATACCTGTTAGCGCAGAAACCGATGAAGAAATATAGAACGACCAACAATCCGGCCTGTCCCGCCAGCATCATCCATGCCCGTTGCTCGGCTTTTGCCAGATCGGGCCCGAGGTCGAACAGCACGTCCGAGGCACCCAGCACCGCACCTTCCTGCGCCTGGTGGCAACCGGTGCAATCCGTGCCGTGGAAATCCTTGCTCGCAAGATAAGGCGTGACGACGCGCAATGACGGCACACCAGCCTTGTCGTAGGCCAGCGTTACGCTTCGTTCCTTGCTTGCCAGCACCTGCCGCTGGATATCATCCGTGACCGCCTCCTCGGGCAGACCGGCGCCATATATATCCACCACCGGTTGCGCGCGCACGATCCGCGCCTCGATTACGCCGCCCGATGACTTGACCTTGTCGAGCAGCAGCTTGCGATTCCCTGCCTCGCCGATCTGCCCCGTGGTCATCAGCATATTGGCGCTGTCGATGATCTGGTTGGCGACCAGATCGCCTTTCTCCGAAACGGAGTTCACCATGTCTCTTTGCAACTCGTTCCACACGCCAATCTGGCCGACAATAGAAAAAACCGCCAGCGGAATGAGTATCGCCGCTTGCAACTTGGTTTTCAGCGGCCAGTTCTTGAACTTGAAACGCTCATATTTGAAGTCGAGCTGCTTGCCGCTCCGGTTCAGTTCGCCATAGAGCGCCTCCGCCTCGGCCACCTGTTCGCGCGTAGGCGCCCGGCGCACCGAAACGTAACCGATGGTCTGCCCGTTCTCGATAATGGGCGCGACGCTGGCGCGCACCCAGTAGTGGTCGCCGTTCTTGCTGCGGTTCTTCACCACGCCGCGCCAGGGACGCCCCTCATGTAGCGTGTCCCACAGCCACTTGAAGGCTGCAGGCGGCATGTCCGGATGGCGCACGATGTTGTGGCTCCGCCCGATCAGCTCCTCGCGCGAATAACCCGATATCGCCACGAAGGCATCGTTCGCATAAGTAGTAATGCCCTTGGTGTCGGTCTTCGAGAC
>MGWP01000057.1 GCA_001801055.1 Gallionellales bacterium GWA2_55_18
TGCTTCTCCAAAATATCACTCCGCAATTCGACCTTGATATTTATTTTGGTTCCCGGCACGATGCGGTTATGAAGATACTTTTTCTACAGCCTCGTTAGATTGCGGCTCAAACAAACGCAGAAAGCCTCTAAAACTTGGTTTGCACTTGGTCGACGGTTCAGCGATATGCTTTATGTGCCCTATTGCAAGGTGTTTGGGCAAATACGGAATTTCCAACCTCATTTCTGGTTAAATGATCTTGAAGTATGACAGGAATGTTGCGTTTCCTGGCATTACCGATGTGTTGTGCAATAAGGCCACAGGTCTGGCAAAGCGTAGCGCACCCAATGAATAAGGACATCTATTTTAGACTGTTTACACTACACTTTTGCGGGAGACCGATTTTTGGGTTGCGGCTCACTTGGCTTGGGAGTTTTCGATAAATTTCATGCTCACGCCAGTTCCATTTAGACATAGCTATGCTGGAAACATCTGAAGACACACTGGATCCGTCAGATTGGCAGGCCTTTCGTTTGCAAGGCCATCGAATGCTAGACGATATGCTGGACTATCTCGAACATCTGCGCGAGCGACCGGTATGGCAAACCATTCCGCAGGAGACGCGTGCTTCATTCGGCCAGCCGATTGACGGCGAACCGCTGGATCTCGCGGCGGTACATGACACATTCATGCAGAATGTGCTTCCCTATTCCGTAGGCAACACCCATCCCGGCTTTATGGGTTGGGTTCATGGTGGCGGAACACCTGTCGGCATGTTGGCTGAAATGCTGGCTGGTGGGCTGAATGCCAATCTTGGCGGGCGCGATCAGTCACCTGTTGAGATGGAGCGGCAGGTATTGCGGTGGGTTCGCGAGTTATTTGGTTTTCCGGAAACTGCCAGCGGCCTGTTTGTGACCGGCACTTCCATGGCAAACCTGATCGGTGTGCTGATTGCCCGCACCGCCGCACTAGGCATCGGTGTGCGCCGAAACGGGATTACCGCCGGGCAACGCCTGAGCGCCTATACCTCTGCCAGTGCGCATATCAGTATTGCCCGAGCGATAGATATCGCGGGCATCGGTAGCGGCGCGCTACGCATAATTCCGGTGAATGACCGGTACCAGATGGATGTTGAGACGCTTGAGCACACCATCGCAGCGGACAGGCAGGCGGGCATGATCCCGTTTTTTATTGCCGGAACTGCGGGTACTGCCGATACAGGGGCGGTCGATCCCCTTGCCGATATTGCAAAGGTCGCGCAACGCGAAAAAATCTGGTTTCATGTCGATGGCGCGTACGGTGCTCTCGGCATGCTGGCGGAGGATATTGCACCGTGCCTGCAAGGGATAGAGAGCGCCGACTCCATTGCCTTCGATTTTCATAAATGGGGGCAAGTGCCTTATGACGCGGGGTTCATTCTGGTAAGGGATGGCCCACTGCACCACAGCACGTTTGCCGCACAGGCAGCGTACCTGAAACGGGAAACACGCGGGATGGCAGCTGGTTCGCCGTGGCCATGCGATTTTGGCCCGGATCTTTCGCGCGATTTCAGGGCGCTTAAAACTTGGTTTACGATAAAAATATATGGCGCCAAAAAACTGGGCCGGATTATTTCAAACACCTGCGCGCTGGCTCAGCACATGAAGCAGCGTATCGATGCGGCACCGATGCTGGAACTACTCGCGCCGGTTTCGTTGAATATCGTTTGTTTCCGCTACCGCAGTGAAGATGCCAACCGGGTCAATGCGGACATTGTTGTCGCGTTGCAGGAATCTGGAATTGTCGCACCATCTACAACGATAATCGGCGGACAGCTCGCGATTCGGGCTGCGATTGTCAATCACCGCACCAACGCAGGCGATATAGACGCCTTGATCGGCGCAACCATTGCATTCGGTGAGGCCATTGCCAAAAACACAAATAGTGCGTAGATATTGTTGAGGCGTAGGTTGGGCAAAGCGTAGCGTGCCCAATATTAAAAACTGCATCTTTGTTTGTTGGGTACGCTACGCTTTGCCCAACCTACGGGAAGACAGCTTCCCATTTTTGGCTCCGGCTCGTCCGGCTTAGGGAGATATTGTGAATGCAAACAATTACGAGGGATATAGAACGGGCGAAGATACCCCTCTGATTGGCCTTGCAAAGCTGATGAGGATGGCCTATTCAGGCATCGATCTCGCCCCCTTGGGTGCGCAATTGATCGGGCGCGCCGGGGCTGATCCGGACACCGCAAGCGCCAATACAATGATGGATTTGTCCATAGTATTACAGTTCAGGGGCGAACGGGGGTTGGCTTTGTCTGCGCAAGCACAAGCATTGCAGATACAGCAGATTTATTCTCCACCGACCGCATCCCGCCGGGTTGCCATCAGGTTGCTGGCTATTATGGCGCCGGGCGATTTGATGGCAAACACGCCTTTGGAGTTTTTGCTGGAGGACTCCGACGTCGCTCTCGATATACTTTATCTGGGTCAAGGGCTGCCGTTGCCTCATTCGCTACCCGATCATGATGTGCTGTTCATTGCCATTGCAGAATCCGACCAGAACCTTCCTCTATTGGCTGAAATTGAGAGCGCCATAAAATCCTGGCCGCGCCCGGTGCTCAATAGGCCAGATCGAATCGCGTTGATGTCGCGCAATGCGGCTTGCGCGCTGCTCAAGGCTGTGCCCGGAGTGGTCATGCCGGATACCGTCAGGGTTGGCAGGCGGATTCTGGAGCAGATCAGCCGCATGGAGTTGGCAATTACCAGTATCCTTGAAGATGGCAATTTCCCGGTTGTCGTCAGGCCGGTCGATTCACATGCGGGGCAAGGGCTGGACAAAATAAACAGCCCAGCGGCAATGGCGGACTATCTGTTGAGGATGCCGGATAGCGAATTTTATGTTGCGTGTTTTGTCGATTACCGCAGCAAGGACGGCCAGTTCAGGAAATACCGGGTCGTGCTGATCGAGGGGCAGCCATATATTTGCCATTTGGCAATATCGGAGCACTGGATGATCCATTACCTGAATGCGGGAATGGCTGACAGCGCCGAAAAACGTGCTGAGGAAGCGTATTTTATGGCTGATTTCGACAGCAGTTTTGCCCGCCGTCATGCAGAAACATTACGCGTTATCGGCGAGCGTGCCGGGCTTGACTACCTCGGCATTGATTGCGGTGAGACCGCCGCTGGCAAATTGCTGATTTTCGAAATCGACAGTTGCATGATTGTCCATGCGATCGACCCGGTCGATGTATTTCCATACAAACAACCGCAAATGCGTAAAGTGTTCGATGCTTTTCGCCGGATGCTGGGTCATGCCAAGCAGCGCGGTGTGGCTTAGCTTGGATTTATGGATGCCGACAACTACAGTGTTGGTGCCGCTGTATTGTCACTCCCGAAATGCTCAATAATCAATCATTCGACGACCGCCTGCCGCCCACTGAACAACTGCTGATAATGGGCGGCGATGCACGCATCGCGCTTGACCCATTCAGCGGGCTGAACAAATACGGTTGTCAGCAGTTCCCTGATCCTGATTTGTTAGCGTTTGGCTCATCCACGGCATCGGTTATTTCCACAACGGGTTTTGCTGCCGCAAACCGGTTGCGCCATAAATTGCTGAGAGATATTGCTACAGAATCGCATACCACTGTCTATGCGCGCGAAATCCAGAGGGTTCGCTCGGAATTTCTCCGGTCGTGCGAACTATCCGACCTCACGGATCTTGAGGCCGTGTTCGCCGCCTCCGGGACTGATGCGCATTTGATCGCTACGCAATATGCGGGAAGCGGTGAATCTATGCCTGCGCTGGTAGTGATGGTAGAGGCCAATGAAACGGGAAGAGGGGTGGTAGCAGCTTTGTCCGGGCGCCATCCCGATACTGTTGTTGGCTCAAAAAATAATGCGGTTATTGAAGGCTTGCGCATCGCCGGCAGTAGTGCTTTTGAAGTCGTGCCCGTGCCGATCAGGCTTGCCGATGGTGCACCGCGGCTGTTGGCAGACGTTGATGCCCAGGTTGAATCTCTGGTAAACGAAGCGGTTGCGTTGGGGCGGCGAGTATTGCTGATCCTTGTCGACCAATCCAAGACCGGATTGATCGCACCAAGCCCGGCTTGTGTTTCCATGTTACATCATCGGTTGCCGGATAGCGTTGACGTTCTGGTCGATGCATGCCAGTTCCGTATTGCACCGCCGACCTTACGCACCTACTTGCAGCAGGGCTTCATGGTTGCGCTGACCGGGTCTAAATTTGTCACCGGGCCATCTTTTTCAGCCGTTCTGTTGCTCCCTTTTGCTGCGGCACAACAGCTCCGGCAAAGAAAATTCCCGCAAGCCTTATTTCTCTATTCATCCAGGGCAAATTGGCCAGCCAGTTGGGATACGGCTGACGTGCTGGATAGCGAGACCAATTTCGGGTTGTTGTTGCGCTGGGAAGCTGCTCTGGAGGAAATGCAAAGGTTCCGCGAAATACCCCAAGCTGCAATTATCAATTTTCTTCAAATATTTGCACAGGTTATTCGGCATCGCCTGGCAAACGACCCGGCCTTCGAACCCTTGCCGGTGTTGCAGCTAGACCGCCGCCCATTGATAGAAGCAAGCAGTTGGGATCACTTACAGACAATCTTTTCTTTTCTGCTTTATCGCCCTGAAACCGATACCGGACGAATTCCGTTATGTCGCGAAGAAACTCTTATTGTGTATAAACAGCTACAAGTCGGCTTGGCGGAAAATTCCCCCTTTAACCGAACTAACCCAAGCGGCGGTATCGCTTCGCTACGCTGCCAGTTTGGGCAACCGGTTGCGTGCGGCAGCCGCAACGGGATCGAGGTAAGCGCGTTGCGCATATGTGTCAGCGCGCGACTGATTATCGAGGCAGCATCGCAAGATGGCAAAGGCGCTGCCGTCGTGATTGAAGGTGCTTTGGCGGCGTTAAGTAAAGCGGCATGGATAGCCGGAAACTTATAATTATTTCCGATTAACCGATACGCTTACCTTCGAGCAGTTTGAAAACCGCCTGATCGAAAAAACCACTATCCGCACGCAGCAAACCAACGGTCTTACTACCCACATGGTGCAGGGTGGACTCGATGAATTGCAGCGCGTTGTTGGCGCTGCTGGCATCGCCCGGACGCGACCAGAAATTGGCCACCATGCGCGCTTCTGCCACAAAGGCCAGCAACGGATGATGCGATAACCGCCCCCGTTTGCTCGGGTTGTAGCCACGCGCGGCCCCTTGTCGCTCGCCATGGCGGGTGATGACGGTGGAGTCCATGTCCAAGGTGATGTTGCATAGGGTGCTGGCGGTGTCGAAGAACCAGCGATAAACACTGGCTTGCACCCGCTCGTGGCGCATCATGTCGAAGCGCCCGAACAAGCGCCCGATGGTTGCGCCATAAATACACCTTATCTCATTGCTATCAAATGAATTTCTCTAATGGATTCCATTGGAAATGTGCCCGAATCCAGCTCGTTCAGCATACTTCAATTCGGCTGATGGATTTAGCTGGGGTTAAAGTAACTACTCAGGTAGGCGGTTTTTAATAAAAACAACAAGCTACAACTTTGTCGCAGCAACAAGCAATATTGGCATTTATTTCAACAGATTGATTATTATGTGATTTATTTTTATACATAAATTTGATGAATATCTATAATTTTTACGTTTTTGTTATAAATCAACATGTTGCTCATACCTGAGTAGTTGCGTTTTAAATATCAATCTAGGCTGTTACGTTAATCAATAAGGGATATGGAAATTCATTAAATACCGTTAACCACACATTCGGCGTTCACCCCACACACCCACCCCAACCTTCTCCCGCAAACGGGGAAAGGAGTTGAAACCCCCTCCCTTGCACACGCAGCGTACGGGGGGTTGGGGAGGGGGCGTGTGGGGTGCAAAGAAGTTGGGGATAATCGAAATTATTGTGGGATAGCTGAAAACATACGGCCAGCGCTATCGTAATCGCGCAATATCCGAACTACACTTGGCCCGGATTCGCGTGATCCAGAATAAAAGAATCGGAGAAGAATTCCTCGTTCGGCAAGCTGCGCCGTGTGGTGAAATCATGATGTGCGGCATTTACCATCACCGGCCCGCCGCAGGCATAAACCTGATGACCGGACAAGTCGCCGTAATCTCCCATAACTGCCTGATGCACAAAACCGGTTTTGCCCTGCCAATGATCCTCTGCAAGCGGCTCCGAAAGCACTGGCGTGAAGCGGATACCTTGCGCTTCCCATTGTTTCGCCAAATCCAGCAGGTAAAGATCGGCCAGCTTGCGTGCCCCCCAATACAGGTGCATGGGGCGTTTTATTCCGATGTGTAGCGCGTGTTCGACAATGGCCTTGACCGGCGCAATGCCGGTGCCGCTGGCGATGAATATGACAGGTTTGATCGAATCACGCAGATAGAAAGCTCCGAGCGGCCCCTTGATGCGCAAAATGTCGCGCACTTTCATCTGCGTAAAAACATGCTGCGTGAAAACGCCGCCGGGGATCATGCGAATATGCAACTGCAGAAATTCGTTGTCGTGCGGGGCGTTTCCCAGCGAGAAACTATGCTGCTTTCCATTTCCCTTCAGGATGTCGATGTACTGGCCGGCGAGAAATTGCAAGCGCTCGCTGGCTGGCAACCTGAGGTAGAGCACCATCACATCGTCCGCCACCCTTTGCATTTTCTCCACGCGGCACGGCAAGAGCCTCACCGGAATGTCCCGTGAAGAGTTAACTTCCCGGTACTCGATGACTAGGTCAGATTCGGGCATGGCACAGCAGAACAAGACCATACCAGCCGCCTTTTCCGCCGCACTCAATACGCTGCCCTGAACCCTGCCGTGATCCACCGAGCCTTGCAGCACGCGCCCCTTGCATACGCCGCACGACCCCTCGCGGCAACTATACGGCAGGGTATAGCCATGTTTGAGCGCGGCATCGAGGATGGTTTCGCTGGCTTCAATAGGGAAGCTGTGATTGGCTGGGTGAAGGGTGATACTGAACGTCATATCGTCTTTTGAATCTGCGTAAACACGGCAATTTTAACGCATAATCGCGCCATGAAACGGATTCTCATAGTGGGCTGCGGTGACATCGCCATGCGGGTTGCGCCGCTGCTGCAGGAGCGTTACCGGTTATTCGGGTTGGTGCGCCGCGCGGAGCGTTTTGCCGAATTGCGCGCGGCGGGCATCACTCCGCTGCCGGGCGATCTGGACGACCGCACCAGCCTCGCGCGCATCGCCGGGTTGGCCGATATAGTGCTGCACTTCGCGCCCCCTCCATCCGCAACCCACCTGAAAAATGATGACCGCAAGAGACTGGGTATTGACACACGCACCTGCAACCTCCTCGCCGCCCTGTCGCATGGCGCACCCCCAAAGCGCCTCATCTATATCGGCACCAGTGGCGTATATGGCGATTGCGGCGGCGCTCAGGTGAGCGAAACGCATCCGATCAATCCGCAGACAACGCGCGCGCAGCTCCGCGCGGATGCGGAACGACAAATACGCGGTTGGGCAAAACGCAATCAGGTGAACGCCAATATCCTGCGTGTACCCGGCATCTACGCCGCCGACCGCCTGCCGCTGGAGCGCATTCGCGCGGGCACCACAGCCATCGCACACGAAAAAGACAGCTGCACCAACCACATCCACGCCGACGACCTCGCGCGCATCGCGGTGGCCGCGCTGCATCATGGTAAGCCCAACCGCGTGTATCACGCCAGCGACAACAGCCAAATGAAAATGGGCGACTACCTTGATGCCGTGGCGGATATATATGGCTTGCCGCGCCCGACCCGCTTGCCGCGCGCGGAAGTCGAGCGTAGCGTGCCGCCTGCGTTGTGGTCGTTCATGAACGAGTCGCGGCGCTTAAGTAACGAGAGGATAAAGAAGGAGTTGAAGATAAAACTGCGGTATCCAACGGTGACAGACGCGCTGGCTTCAATCTAAGGGTACCTGATTTTTGAATGTCAGAAAACAACACAAAACAGGAATTTACTTGGCCCGATGCCGTCTGCCGATTGTCGATAATGGCGGAAGTCCCGCGCCAGTTTGCGATTGAAACACAATAATGTCATTTGCGATTTTTAATCTTTCAGCCAGTGCCTGGGCGATATTCTTGTATAGCAAGGTGGCCGCAGAGGGCGCTTGGTGGAGTTTTTCATAACGGATGCGCAGTGCGACCGTCTCTTCCAACGCGGTGGCTCCGGCACTACGCCCCGTGCCGCGAATCAACCCCATTTCACCAAAACTTTCCCCTTCGGAAAGACTGGCTAGAATCACTTTTTTCCCGCCATTCTTGCGCCAAATATTCACTTTTCCAGAGCAAATAATATACATATCTCTACCGTCGCTTCCTTCAGCAAAAGCATCCTCGCCTGCCTGCCAAATCGCTTTCGACGAAATACTCAGCAAGCTGCGCAGATCATCCAATCCGAAGCCTTTGAAACATTTTGCCAAAGAAAGTAATTTGCTGAATGTTTCCATCTCAGTAGACATAGTTCACCCCGTATTTTTCCCGCGCATTCACGCCTGGCTGCCTGATTGTTCGCTAATGGCGCACCTGCCATCCTGATCCACTTCCCCCGCCCAAGCATCACTGACCATGCATCACTGAATAAAGGCGCGCTATGGCCCTCACTGTTAATGCCTGAAGTGGCGGTAACCGGTGAATACCATCGCCAGCCCATGCTCGTCCGCCGCTGCGATTACTTCCACGTCGCGCATTGAGCCGCCGGGCTGAATCACGGCTTTCGCACCGGCTTGCGCCAACACATCCAGTCCATCGCGGAACGGGAAGAAGGCATCGGACGCGACTACCGAACCAGCCAAACTCAGCCCGGCATTCTGCGCCTTGATCGAAGCGATGCGGGTGCTGTCCACACGGCTCATCTGCCCCGCGCCGACGCCCAGCGTCTGGCCGTTCTTGCAAAATACGATGGCGTTCGACTTCACATATTTTGCCACGCGCCAGGCAAACAGCAGATCTTGCAGTTGTTCACCGCTAGGCTGCGCCTTGGTCACCACCTTGAGTTGCGCCGCCTGCACGTTCAGCGCGTCCGGCGATTGCACCAGCAAGCCGCCGCTGACACGCTTAAAGTCGAACTGGTTGTGCGCGTTGGATAGCGGCACGGTAAGCACACGCACGTTCTGTTTCGCCGCCGTGACCTTGAGCGCAGCTTCCGAAACGGATGGCGCGATGATAAGTTCGACAAACTGGTTGGCGGTGATCTGCGTCGCACTGTCGGCATCCAGTTCGCGGTTGAAGGCGATGATACCGCCGAATGCGGAAGTGGTGTCGGTGGCGTAGGCGAGTTTATAGGCATTCAGTGCGCTGTCGGCGATCGCCACGCCGCACGGATTGGCGTGCTTGACGATGACACAGGCGGGTTGGTCGAAAGTCTTGACCAGCTCCCATGCGGCATCGGCGTCGCCAATGTTGTTGTAGCTCAACTCCTTACCCTGCAATTGCGTGTAGTCGGAGATGCCGCCCGGCACCGGGTTGAGATCGCGGTAAAACGCGGCGTTCTGGTGCGGATTTTCGCCGTAGCGCATGTCCTGCACCTTGGCAAAGTTGAAATTGACCTGCGCCGGAAACGCGCTCCTGGTGCCGTCCGCATCGATCGCTGTGAGGTAGTTGCTGATCGCGGAATCGTAGGCGGCGGTGTGCGAATAGGCTTTCTTCGCCAGATCGAAACGGGTCGCGCCACTCACCGCGCCGCTGTTGGTCTGCATCTCCGCCAGTATATCCGCGTAGTCAGCCGGGTCGGTGACGATGGCGACATGCGCGTGGTTCTTCGCCGCCGCGCGCACCATCGTAGGCCCGCCGATGTCGATGTTCTCGATGGCGTCTTCCAGCGTACAGCCGGGTTTGGCGACGGTTGCCGCAAACGGATACAGGTTGACCACCACCAGATCAATGGTCGGGATGCCGTGCTTTTCCAGCGTGGCGATATGTTCCGGCAAATCGCGCCGCGCCAGGATGCCCGCGTGGACTTTCGGTTGCAGCGTCTTCACGCGACCATCGAGCATTTCGGGGAAGCCGGTGTAATCCGCCACTTCGGTGACCGGGATGCCGTTGTCGGCAAGCAGCTTGGCGGTTCCGCCGGTGGAAAGGATTTTTACGCCGAGCTGATTCAAGCCCTGCGCGAATTCGAGGACGCCGGATTTATCCGACACGCTGATGAGTGCTTGTTTGATCGTTGCCATGATGGTTTCAGAGAAAATAAATGGTGGTGCTTAGTAGTTAGTAGGTCGGGTTTCACCCGACATGTCGGGTACAGCCCGACCTACGCTATGCCATGCTGCAGCATCTTCTTGCGCAGGGTATTGCGATTGATGCCAAGCATTTCCGCAGTGCGGGTCTGGTTGCCGCCGACGTGTTCCAGCACCATTTCAAGCAGCGGCTTTTCGACACATGCTATCACCATGTCATACATATCGCAGCATGGCTCCTCGCCGTCGAGATCCTTGAAATATTCCTTGAGCGTCTTGCGCACGTAGCGCGCCATGTCATTTTCGTTTATCAAGCAATCGCTCATGCCGCCAACCTTTCGATGTAATGCAGCCGTGTTCCACGCTGCGCTTGTTCCGCAAAAAAGTCGTCTACTGCCGCCAACTGGCCGTCAACGCTTTCCAATTGGTTCATCCGGTGGCGGAAATGAGCCGAACCAACCAGCCCTTTGGTGTACCAGGAAATGTGTTTGCGCGCCACGCGCAACCCGGTATGTTCGCCGTAGAAATCATATAGTTCGCGCACATGCGCCAGCAGCACACGATGGATCTCGCCTGCTTCCGGCGCGGGCAAATGCGCGCCGGTCTTGAGAAAATAGTCGATCTCGCGGAACAGCCAGGGGCGACCTTGTGCCGCTCGACCGATCATTACGGCATCTGCGCCGGTGTATTCCAGCACGTATTTGGCTTTCTCCGGCGTGTCGATATCGCCGTTGGCGATGATGGGGATGTTCACGCTGGCCTTTACCGCCGCGATGGTGTCGTATTCAGCGTTGCCAGTGTAGGCACAAGCGCGGGTGCGCCCGTGTATCGCGAGTGCCTGTATACCTGCCGCTTCGGCAATCCTGGCGATGCGGGTCGCATTGCGGTTCTGCCTGTCCCAGCCGGTGCGAATTTTCAGCGTGACCGGCACATTCACCGCGCCGACCACCGCTTCGAGCAATTGAGCCACCAGCGGTTCGTTTTGCAGCAGCGCGGAGCCCGCCATCACATTGCAGATTTTTTTTGCCGGGCAACCCATATTGATATCGATGATTTGTGCGCCGCGATCCACGTTATATTTGGCGGCCAGTGCCAGCATCTTTGCATCGGCTCCGACAATCTGCACCGAAATCGGATCGGCTTCGCCTTCATGGTTGGCGCGGCGTTTGGTCTTTTCCGAACCATACAGCAGCGAATTGGACGCCACCATCTCGCTCACCGCCATGCCCGCGCCCATGCGTTTGCACAACATGCGGAAAGGGCGATCGGTCACCCCGGCCATGGGGGCAACGATAAGGTTGTTTTTTAGTTGGTAAGTACCGATGCGCATGGCAGTTCTATCGCGAGGGGGTAGCAATTATAAATGAAACTTGGTGTCATGTTATGATTGCCCCCATGAATTTTTATGCCGTAACTTTTATGGTGCAGGTGGCGTGAATCAAAATGTAAGAAAAACGCCAATTTATTTGATTCGCTCAGGCTTGGCCTGCCAAAACATTTACCAACTTATTGATTCAACATGAAAGTATTTCAGCAGAACCCATGTGAACAAATTCAGGAACTCTCCATAAATTCAGGCTTGCAGGCATCCGCCGCCGAATATTGCGCGCAATACCGGAATTGAATACCCTCGCTTAACATAAATCACAACCAAAAAATGCCCATGAAAAAATCTCCTGTTCTGTATTTGCCGAAGTGGCTCACCCTATTCCTATTCTTCACGATGGCCGCCGCCCATGCGGGCGAAAATGAAATCCGCCAGTCGATGCAAAACAAGTTCCCCAATATCGGCAAACTTGAGCATATCGTCAAAACTCCCTATGCCGGTCTTTATGAAATTGTCGTCGACGACCAGCTTTTGTATACCGATGCGCAAGGGCAATACCTGTTCGACGGCAGCGTGATCGATGTAAAAAACCGCCGCAATGTGACGGAAGAGCGCCGCCGCCAATTATTCGCCATCGAATTCGACAAACTCCCGCTCGATCTCGCGATAAAGAAAGTAAAGGGCAACGGCAAGCGCAAACTGGCGTATTTCACCGACCCGAATTGCGGCTACTGCAAACGCCTGGAAAAAGAATTGGCGAAAATCAACGATGTCACGCTGTACCTTTTTTTGTACCCGATTTTGCAGGGCTCGGATGAGATTGCGCGCAACGTGTACTGCGCAAAAGATCCGGTCAAGGCATGGGACGATTTGATGCTGGGCGGTATCGCGCCTGCTCATGCACTATGCAATTCGCAAATCGATAAGGTGATGGCATCAGGCAATAAGTACCGTGTTGCAGGCACACCCAATCTGATCTTTGGCGATGGGATGCAAGTTCCCGGATATCTGCCCGCAGAGGAATTGGAAAAACGCCTAAATGGCGTTGGTAAAAAATAAGCCCCGCCCATGGACCCCATAACCGAAATTTCACGCGACCTGCTTGTCCATGCCATCGATCAATCACACGATGGCATCACCATCTCCGATGCAAAAAAGCGGGGCTTCCCGCTGATTTATGCCAATAAAGGTTTTGAGAAACTGACCGGCTACACCTCCGATGAGATCATCGGCAATGACTATCATATCCTGCAAGGCACGGACACCATGCAGCCGGAACTCGACGTTATCCGCGCAGCCGTCGCCAAACAGGAAAGCTGTGTCGTCACGCTGCGCAATTACCGCAAGGATGGCTCGATGTTCTGGAATGAACTCAGCATTTCCCCTGTGCATGACACCGACGGTCAGCTCACGCATTATATCGGCATCCAGAAGGATGTGACCGCGCGCATCCTGCTCGAACAACACCTGCACCAATCGAATCTCGATTTGCAAACGCTTAACCGGCAACTAAATACGCTGGTTTACACCGATCATCTGGTCGGCCTCAGCAACCGCAGGCATTTCGACGAACAATTTGTAAACCTGCTTTCCACCGCGCAACGCACCCACAGCGAATTGTCCGTGCTGATGATCGATTTTGACCATTTCAAGCAATTCAACGAACGTTATGGGCGGGCAGCGGGGGATGAATGCATGCGCATGGTGGGCGATTGCATCGCCAAATCATTCGTTCGCACCTCGGACTGTACGGCGCGCTATGACGGGAATGAATTTGCCGTCGTATCGCTGGCCGCTAATATTACCGATTTGCGCCATCATGCGGAGAAGCTCTGCGAACAAGTACGCGCGCTTAATATCCCGAACAGCGACTCGTCACACGGCGTAGTGACCATCAGTATCGGCGGCATCCATCGCCTGCCCGACCGCGAATCCAGCGAGGCTGCCATAATCAAGGAAGCCGATCACGAATTGTTTTCCGCCAAGCGTAGCGGCGGAAATCGCGCTCATATCGCGGGCTAATTCAAAGATAAAATATTTTTGATACATTGCTTCAATTCGAGTCGAATTTGATGGGGTTGCCCTTGCCCTAAGATAGAACATGGCATCACTTCATCAGGTTAAAATACGCGCCGCTCATGCCTACTTACCCTTGTGCATGCAGGTTCAGCAAGAAATATTGCGCCTTTGGCTACCGTCCAGTATGGTGTCTGGCATGAAGGTGAGGTGCGTGGTCTTATCTACAAAACAGGAGCTCTATCCTCAGGAGCGAGCAGATTTCCTGCTCCTTGTGCTGCAGTAGCCAACCACTGCAGGAAGCAAGACACAAGAAGCGGGCATCTGCGCCAACAATTCAAAGGCTTTATATATTCAACGGGGACAATATGGCAAGCAAACCGGGCGAAAGAAAATTACAGATTCTGCAAACCGTGGCGCAGATGCTGGAGCAACCCAAGGGCGAGAAAATCACCACGGCTGCACTGGCGGCGCGACTGGAGCTTTCCGAAGCGGCGCTATATCGCCACTTCGCCAGCAAAGCACAAATGTTCGAGGGGCTGATCGAGTTCATCGAGCAATCAGTGTTCGGCCTGATCAACAAAATCACCCAGGAAGAAAAAAGCGGCCTGCGGCAAGCTGACGCGATCATATCGATGCTGCTCGGCTTCGCGCAAAAGAATCGCGGCATGTCGCGGGTGCTGATCGGCGACGCGCTGGTGAATGAGGACGAGCGTTTGCAGCAGCGCATTAACCAACTGCTGGATCGCATCGAGGCAACCCTTAAGCAATCGTTGCGCATGGCCGCCACGCAGGGCGAGATGGGTGCAGCGGTAGATGTGGGTGCGCGCTCAAACTTGCTGGTGTGCTATGTAATCGGTCGCTGGCAGCAATTTTCCAAGAGCGGTTTTGCACGCGACCCATTGGCGCAGTGGCAGGCGCAGTCGGCGATCTTGCTCGGCAAATAATTTCAGGGACATATAACAAAAATGATTCTGATTCTCAGTTCCAACGCCGGAGAACAGGCGCAGGAGTACCAGCAATTGCTGGCGCATCTGGCGACGCTGCAAGGCATCCAAACCCGCGTACATATCGAGCGCGGCAGCGAAAAAACGCTCACGGAAATTTACCTGATCGGTAACACCAAGCCGCTGGATATTGGCGATATGCAAAATCTGCCGTGCGTCGAGCGCGTGGTGCGAGTGTCAGAGGAATACCGAATTTTGGGGCGACACAAAGACGAACAGCGCCCCACCCATTTCGACTACAACGGCGTGCGCTTTGGCCAGGATACGCTGCATGTATTTGCCGGATTGTGCGCGGTGGACAGTCGCGAGCATGTCAAAATGATGATGAAAGCGGTAGCCGACAACGGCCAGGTATGCACGCGCATGGGCGCATACAAGCCGCGCACCAGCCCGTATGCGTTTCAGGGCCACGGCAAAAACTGCCTCCCCTATGTGTTCGAGTTGGCAGGCAAATATGGCATCAAGGTGATTGCAATGGAAATCACCCATGAATCTCATCTCGACGAAATCAACGAGGCACTGCACCAGACCGGCGAGCCGACTGGCGTGATGCTGCAAATCGGTACACGCAATACACAAAACTTCGAACTGCTGAAAATCGTCGGACGGCAAATAAAGATGCCGGTACTGCTCAAGCGTGGCTTCGGCATCACTCTGGATGAATCGCTGAATGCGGCGGAATATCTGGCTTCGGAAGGCAACCGCAACGTGGTGTTCTGCCTGCGCGGGATGAAGACCAACATGGGCGACCCGCATCGCAACTTCGTCGATTTCGCGCATGTGCCGGTGGTGAAGCGTCTGACGCGTATGCCGGTATGCGTCGATCCGTCGCACTCAGTCGGATCGCGGCAGGCGTCACCGGACGGCATACTCGACATGATGCATGTCACCGCGCAAGGCGTGCTGTCCGGAGCCAACATGGTGCTGGTGGACTTCCATCCCGCCCCGCCCAAGGCGCTGGTAGACGGCCCGCAGGCTTTGCTGCTGAAAGAGTTGCCGTATTTTCTGGAAGATGTGCAGATCGCGCGCGAGGCCTATCTCAAGCGCGTCGAATTACGCCAGCGTCAGTAATGGGGGTACTTGATACAGGCTACGCATTCTGCCCGCTGGCTGCGAGCTTTTGTATATAGCCTGAGAATTCAGGGTCTTCGCCGCGCAGCAAGGCAGGCAATGCGGCGCGGAAATCGGCGCGGTTGCACCACTCCCCCATGTAGTCTTCCCACGAACGCCAGCGCCTTAGCTGCTTTTCGGCCATGCCGTCTTCATAGAGCAGCAGATAAGCGCGCTCGAACAACGAGATCAGCATGCTGAAGATGATGAACATGCGCTCGCGCTGTTCCGCGGAGAGGGCGAGCGTTTCCTCGTTGGCGAACAGGCGCAGGTCGGGATTCTCCAGCGCGATCTTGAGGAATGCCTGATAGTTATCGGAGAGCAATTGATAGACTTCCTCTTCCTCGTTGTTGCGCTCCTTGCGTTGCTCGAAGATGAATACGGAAATTGCCAGCGGCAGGCCGATTACGGTCACGAC
This sequence comes from Gallionellales bacterium GWA2_55_18, assembly GCA_001801055.1. Lineage (GTDB taxonomy): Bacteria > Pseudomonadota > Gammaproteobacteria > Burkholderiales > Gallionellaceae > Gallionella. The sequence continues at coordinate 16,053 of MGWP01000057.1, forward strand.
GTAACTGAGCAGTTCCCATATTTCCAAAGTAGTCATCAGATCAACCCCATTATTACCAGCGCGATGAATGCGGCAAACAGCGCGAAGTGGCTGATGCCCTCAATGGCGTTGGTCTCGCCGTCATGCAGGTTGTTCATCACGGTCAGGAAGGTCAGCAGCAGCATGCCCGCCTGAACCGGCGTGAGCGCCATCACGATGCGCTCGCCGCTGAACAGCGCAATGGTTTCGATCACCGGCAGCGTGAGCAGCACGGTGGCGAGCGAAGCGCCCAGTGCGATGTTGACGGTAGTCTGCATGCGGTTATTTTGCGCCGCCCTGAGTGCGGTGAGGATTTCCGGGCTGGCGGAAATCAGCGCGACCAGCACCGCCGGGATCGACTTCGGCAGACTGCTGCCGGACAGTCCGGCATCCAGCAGCACCGACAATACTTCCGACAGCACACCGACCAGTACGATCGCGCCGAGCATGATCGCGACATGCAGCGCGTTCGGGCTATGCGCGAGGTCGTGCGCCTCCTCTTCCGTTCCGGAGCTGTATTCAAAAAAATTGCGGTGCTCTACCGTTTGCAGGCGCAGGAAAGCCAGGTACATGACCGCCATGATACCGATGGAGAAGATCGAATAGATCTTCCATTGATTTTCCGGCACAAAGTCCGGGATGAACATGCCGACGCCGATGGCGACCAGCAGCATCGCGACGAAGGAGTTGGCCGACGAGATGTTGTATTTGGTGCTGCCGTGTTTCAGGCCACCAACGATGGCCGCGAGGCCGAGGATGCCGTTGATGTCGAACATCACGGCAGCGAATACCGTGTCGCGCGCCAAGGTAGGGTTGGGCGCGCCTTGCAGCAGCACGATCAAGATCACCACCTCGACCGACACGGCGGCGAGCGTGAGGATCAGCGTGCCGTATGGTTCGCCGAAGCGTATCGCCAATACCTCGGCATGATGAGCGATGCGGAACGCCACGCCGATGATCGCGGCGAGAATCACCAGCAGCCCCCCCCACAGCATTGCGCCGCCGTGCTCCACGGCGGCATGCTCGAGCGAGATACCCAGCAATAGTACGACCAGAGCAAGGGCAATCGGGAATTCTGGCCGGAGATATTTCATGGTTTTTCTGGCGTTCTTCAGGCGTGATGATTGATGATATCGCGAACCCTATCCGGTTGTGGATAGAGCGTCAACCCGCACAGCGATACCCGTGCAGCGGTATATGCAACTTGAGGAATATTTGACGAAACTTGAGTTGACTGCCACAGGCCATGCTAATATCATGCCGAGTAGCAAAGATATTTAACAGCCACTGAAAATATCTTGAGCAAAGCATAGCTAACCTATGCGATAGCGTGGCAGACTTGCTCGTAAGTATCTCAACCCAGAATCAGCGAGGTGACTAACATGGCAATGCAAAAAGCAAAACCGGCTGCAAAAAAAATAGCTGCAACCAAAACAACCATCAGCAAACCCAAAACCACTAAAACAACAGTAGCGGCGCCTGCGAAAAAAGTAGTAGCTAAAAAGCCCGCACCCGCAGTTACAAAACCGAAAAATACTAAAGCTCCGGCAGTCAAGAAAGCGACTGCTCCTGCCGCTGCAACAAAATCTCCTGCGAAAAAGACTGCAACTGCAAAGGTCGCGGCTACCGTAAAAAAAATGGCTGCTAGCCTAACTCCCGAAGAGCGTTATCGTATGGTGGAGACAGCCGCTTACTTTATCGCCGAACGGCACGGTTTCCAAGGTGACTCTACCGAGCATTGGTCAGCCGCCGAGAAGGAAATTTCGGAAAGATTGCGTTAGTCGATCAAGTCAATCTGAAAAGCTGCATGTCAAAAACCATGCGGCTTTTTGACATCATTGAACACCAACTGCGGAAATATTCCTCCAACAGGAAGGTGCTTCGTGCGTGATTCGCTCCCGATTTAGCACGCTTCAATTCTCAATCCGCCCAGATAATCGAGCCCGAAACAAATCCGAATTTTATCCAAACTAATGGAACTGTTAGCAAACTCTGAATTTTCATGAGTTCCCTAAAGTTTTCCAGAATCTTCCCGATAATATCAACAGCTGTGCTTGATGAGTCATAAATTTTGGGCTAACAAAACAGCTGCATTACTGTCAAATTGGGCGTGTAGCAATTCTTTTTGTTAACAATCTTGCTGCGGCAAGAAACCAACAGTCAAAATGAATGTTGCACCTCATTACGATACTCAACCGGGGTTGCGACCCCGACACACTGGGAGAATTAAAATGGAATATCAATCTAGTTTTACGCTGCTCGGCTTTACGGTGGTCGAGTTGTCCATGATGGCCGTAATTTTGTTCTCGTTGACTAAGCTCTTTGCATAGAGCCAAGGGAAATGTAATATCCATTGCCTGTTTGCCGTTCCGAAAAGGCATTGGCAATTCTAACGAAGGCCGCATTCTGTCATGGATTGCGGCCTTTTTTACCAGAAAAATCCTCTTTAACCAGAATAACCATCAGGGCGCGCGCTTTGTAGAAGCGCACCATCTGCTTCGTTAAAACGATAGTGCACGTTTCACTTATAATCCGTCTCCTTATTAGTCCCGTTCCCGGCTGTTCCCCATGTTGTCCTCATCCTCCCATTCTCGTCCGCGCTACTCGCAATTGGCCGGTTCGTCCGATGCACTGGCGCTGGCGCAATACGCAGGAAAAAACTCCCCGCTGGCGGTGATCGCCGCGAACGCGCTGGAGGCGCAGCGGCTGGTGGAAGAAATCCCGTTTTTTGCGCCCGAACTGCGCGTGCATTTGTTGCCGGATTGGGAAACGCTGCCCTATGACCATTTCTCGCCGCATCAGGATTTGATCTCGGAACGGCTGGCGACGCTGCATTTCATGCGCAGCCAGTCGTGCGACGTGCTGGTGGTGCCGGTGACCACCGCGCTGTATCCGCTGCCGCCGGTGGAATATCTCGCCGCCTTCACCTTCTTCCTCAAGCGCGGCGAGAAGCTCGATCTCGCCAAGCTGCGCGAGCAAATGACTTTCGCCGGTTACAACCATGTGCAGCAGGTGCTGTCGCCCGGCGAATACTGCGTGCGCGGCGGCATCATCGATTTATTTGCAATGGGCAGCGTGCTGCCGTACCGCATCGACCTGTTCGACGACGAAATCGAAACCATCGCCACCTTCGACGTGGACACACAGCGCACCCTATATCCGGTGCCGGAGATCCGCTTGCTGCCCGCGCGCGAGTTTCCGCTCGACGATGCCGGGCAGTCGCGTTTCCGCCAGAATTTCCGCGAGCGCTTCGAAGGCGATCCGTCCAAGTCGCACATCTACAAGAATGTGAGCAAGGGCAACGCCCCGGCAGGCATCGAGTATTACCTGCCGCTGTTTTTCGACAAGACCGCCACGCTGTTCGACTACCTGCCGGACAACGCCACGCTGTGCCTGCATCATGACGTGAATGAGGCCATCGCCACCTTCAGCAAGGATGCCGCGTCACGCTACAACCTGCTCAGAGGCGACCCGCAGCGCCCGCTGCTGGAACCGAAGGAGTTGTTCCTGGACGCAGAGCGGTTCTTCATACGCGTGAAGGATTTTGCGCGGCTGGATATTCTGCCCTCTCCCTCCGCTACGCTCCACCCTCTCCCGCAAGCGGGAGAGGGAACATCTGCTCCCCTCTCCCTTCAAGGGAGAGGGGCTGGGGGAGAGGGTGAGAGCACACCTAAAAATCTGATCCCCTGCGCAACCAATAAACTGCCCGACATCGCGGTAAACCGCCGCGCCGACATCCCCACGCGGGCGCTTCAGAATTTCTTGCAGAGTTATTCGGGGCGCGTACTGCTGCTCGCCGACAGCCTTGGGCGGCGCGAGATCATGGCGGGTTACCTGCACGAATACGGCCTTACCCCGGTAGTGTGCGAAAACTATGCGGAGTTCCTGCAAGGCAAAGCGGCCTTTATGCTGTGCGTCGCGTCGCTGCAAAACGGTTTTATCCTGACCGATGAGCAGATCGCGCTGGTGACGGAAACCGAGCTATACGCCGCACAGCCACGCAGCCGGGCCGTCCGCACCGCGAAGAAGAGCAACGTGGAAGGCATGTTGCGCGATCTGTCCGAGCTCAAGGCCGGTGACCCGGTAGTGCATGAGCAGCATGGTATCGCGCGTTATGCGGGGCTAATCAATCTCGATCTCGGCGAGGGCGAGGGCGAATTTTTGCTGCTGGAATATGCCGGTGGCGACAAGCTCTACGTGCCGGTGGCGCAGCTGCATGTGATCAGCCGCTACAGCGGCGGCGCGCCGGAAACCGCGCCGCTGCACAAGCTCGGCAGCGGCGCGTGGGACAAGGCGAAACGCCGCGCGATGCAGCAGGTGCGCGACACCGCCGCCGAGCTGCTGAACCTGTATGCGCAGCGCGCCACGCGCAAGGGCCACGCGTTCAAGCTGGCACCGCGCGATTACGAGGAATTCTCCGCCGGCTTCGGTTTCGAGGAAACGCCCGATCAGGCTGCCGCCATCGAGGCGGTGATCAACGACCTGCAAAGCGGCAAGCCGATGGACCGGCTGATCTGCGGCGATGTCGGCTTCGGCAAGACCGAGGTCGCGCTGCGTGCCGCGTTCGTCGCGGCAATGGACGGCAAGCAAGTCGCGGTGCTGGTGCCGACCACGCTGCTGGCCGAACAGCATTTCCAGAACTTTTCAGACCGCTTCGCCGATCTGCCGATCAAGATCGCCGAACTGTCGCGCTTCCGTTCCGCCAAAGAGCAGACGCAGGCGCTGAAGGATATGGCCGACGGCAAGCTCGACATCATCATCGGCACGCACAAGCTGATCCAGAAAGGTGTGAAATTCCACAACCTCGGCTTGGTCATCATCGACGAGGAACACCGCTTCGGCGTGCAACAGAAGGAACGCTTCAAAGCACTGCGCGCCGAGGTGGATGTGCTGACGCTGACCGCCACGCCGATCCCGCGCACGCTGGCGATGTCGCTGGAAGGGCTGCGCGAGTTCTCGATCATCGCCACCGCGCCGCAGCGCCGCCTGTCGATCAAGACCTTCGTCGCGCAGACCAGCAACGGCATCATCCGCGAGGCGGTGCTGCGCGAACTGAAGCGCGGCGGTCAGGTGTATTTTCTGCACAACGAAGTGGACACCATCGCCAATATGGCGGAGAAACTCGAAGCGCTGCTGCCGGAAGTGCGCATCCGCGTGGCGCACGGCCAGATGGGCGAACGCGATCTGGAAGCGGTGATGCGCGATTTCTACCAGCAGCGTTTCAATGTGCTGCTATGCACCACCATCATCGAGACCGGCATCGACATCCCGACCGCCAACACCATCATTATGAATCGCGCAGACCGTTTCGGCCTCGCGCAACTGCACCAGTTGCGTGGTCGTGTCGGGCGTTCGCACCATCAGGCCTACGCCTACCTGCTGGTCGAGACAGAAGCGCTCACCGCGCAGGCGAAGAAGCGTCTCGAAGCAATCCAGGCGATGGAACAGCTCGGCAGCGGTTTCTATCTCGCGATGCACGATCTGGAGATACGCGGTGCGGGCGAAGTGCTGGGCGAATCGCAGAGCGGCGAAATGCAGGAGATCGGCTTTTCACTTTATGCCGACATGCTGAACGCCGCCGTGGCCTCGCTACGGCAGGGCCGCGAACCGGACATGGCGCACCCGCTCGGTGTCACCACCGAGATCAACCTGCACTGCCCCGCGCTGCTGCCCAACGATTACTGCGGCGACATCCACCAGCGGCTAGTGATCTACAAGCGCCTGGCAAATTGCAATTCATCAGAAGAACTTGATGAGATGCACCAGGAACTGATCGACCGCTTCGGCCTGCTGCCCGAACCCGCACAGACACTGCTCGACAGCCACCGCCTGCGCATCCTCGCCAAGCCACTCGGCATCAGCAAAGTGGATGCGTCAAGCGAAGCGATCCAGATCCAGTTCATCCCCAACCCGCCGATTGACCCGATGAAGGTCATTACCATGATCCAGAACAAGCGGCATATCAAGATGTCGGGGCAGGACAAGCTGCGCATCGAATTAAAATATGGTGATCTACATCAGCGGGTGCTGGCGATCAGGAATTTTTTTGGTGAGTTGAAGTAAGTTATTGCAGAGTCGCAATACCCGCCCCCTTCGACAAGAACAATGTTATTGCGCGGGCTTTATTTTACAAATAAGTTACTGTTTTCCCGATAACCGCTCATCCATAATAACCAACCATTTGTCGCATATGAATTGACTGCGCCGGGATAGCCCAATAACCTGCACTCACTTGGCAAACTTATCGAAAGGTAAGGACGCAAAGTCACCGGCCTAAAGGAAAGCTATGGTAGCGGGACTGCGATACGGATGTTCATCCGTGTGCATGGACCACCTGTTTCCTACAGCGTTTGAACATATGCGAAAGGGATCAATATGCGCAACCTCACTAAAACTCCTGTAGCAAAGCCTCTCCTGTTGCAGCTTTAATTCCTGCACTTCTTAAAGACCGGATCATGCCTCTGTCTTATGGCGATGGGCGCACTGCACAACATCCATATTCGATCCTGACACAATACTGTCATCATGATCGTAATATATTGATTAGAGTGGTGTCTTCACTAAAATTTAATGGATATTTGAAAATGAATAATTTAATGCCGGTAATTATGCTGATTGCTATTGGTATCGCACTTCCCGTCAACGCTTTTGCCGTAATCAATCCCTCCGTCCTGGAAAAACAAAGGAAAGAAAATAAATCCAGATTGGAAAAATCACAGGAACTTCGCTTGGGAAAACCGAAAAAAAGACTCTTCAGTAGCTCAAAAGTTGAGTCTGATAAATTACGTTCCTTAAAACTCGATACCATCCCTCCGTCGCCGCGCCGGAGCGCACGACCTATTCCGAAAAACACAGAATCTGCCCTTCCGGAAAACCCGGGGCGCTCTGCTTCAACAACCGCACCCGTACCATAACCAAGCACCGCGTGAATAGCCGCAAGCTTTATAAATGGTACTTTAGAAAACCCCATCTCCCTTAGCTGAACGGCAAGGGTGTCACGGGCGACTGCAAATCTGGAGAAAGCCGAAGACAAAGCACTGGCCTGACGGACATCCGTGGGAGAAAAAGTTTTTGGGGTGCAGCATGAAAAACACAAATGAAAAAGCCCGGCGCTTCCGCGCCGGGCTTTTCTGCCAACTCAAGAACCGATTAAGGAGCCTGGATGTTGGAGGCTTGTTTGCCTTTTGGGCCTTGCACTACTTCGAAGGTCACTTTCTGACCTTCTTTGAGCGACTTGAAGCCGCTCATGTTGATTGCGGAAAAGTGTGCGAACAAATCTTCGCTGCCATCATCGGGAGTG
>MGWP01000058.1 GCA_001801055.1 Gallionellales bacterium GWA2_55_18
TAATTAAATGAACTGGCTCAGGGCTTTCTTCTGGGGCGCGATTGTTTGTTCTTGCGCGATTGATGCGCAACGGCCAGCACGATCACTTTCGCAGGTGTCAGCTTGTAGATGATCGAATAGGGAAATGTTGAGAGTACGAGTTTGCGTGTGCCAGCCCTCGTCCAAGGTTTGCCTATCAGGGGAAAGTCTAACAGTCCGTCCGCCGAGTCGGTTATGTATTCGATTACCCGTAACGCTGCTGATGGATTTTCTTGCCCGATAAATGCTTTGATGGCTTTTAAGTTGAAGGTTGCGCGGGTGGCGTACTCAACGCTTCTTAACATTTTTTACGCCCAGCATTTTTTTTACTTCATCGGCTGAGTGAACTCGCCCGGCATCAGCGTCCGCAAGTCCTGCATCAACTTCTGCAAGCAACCATTCTTCATAATCTAGACGATCTTTAACGGCTTGTTTGACGATTGACGTAGGTGTTGCGCGTGTGCCAGCGGTGAATTTGTTCAGTCTGTTGAGCAGGGATTGTGGAAGTTCAATTGCATGGTTCATGGTATGCCCCCCATAAGTTTTATTGCTTGTCTCGAATTTTACACGAAAGAAGATTAAAGTGACCTCCCATAAAGTATTGGGGATCACGGTTAGTCGATAGAATAATCCTAAAAAACAACGTGTCTTTAATCGACCTTGCTTGGGAGTAGTTTATAAGCTACACTAAACAATGAGCGAATTGCGCCGGTATCAGCTTGAAGATGACAGCATCCCTGTTACCGAATGGCTGCACGGCTTGCGGGATACGCGGGCGAGGGCGAAAATTGAGGTGCGGTTAAGGCGTGTGTCTGTGGGCAACTTCGGTGATTGCAAACCGGTGGGTGAAGGCGTTTCGGAACTGCGGGTGGATGTTGGAGCTGGTTACCGTGGGCATTACGGAAAACACGGTCAGGCGTCGGTAATTTTATTGTGCGGGGGCGACAAAGGATCGCAGCAGGCCGACATCGCATGTGCCAAGGCTTATTGGGCGGACTGGAAACGGAGGAATTCATGAAAAAAGTGTTGCATGGCTCGGTGCCTCATACCGAGGAAACAATCAAGGAGTTGCGCGCTGACCGGCAGTTTGCCGTCGAGTATCTGAAGGCGGCGCTGGAGGAGCTGGATGATCCCGACAACCGCGCGGCTGGGCTTTTAGCCTTGCGTGATGTGGCCGAGGCCTACGGCGGTTTGGGGGCGGTTGCGGCGCAGGCCGGTATCAGCCGTGAGGCGCTTTACCGCTCGTTGTCCCCGAAGGGCAATCCGACGTTGAAGACGCTGCTGGCAGTGTTGAAGACCGTGGGTATGCGTCTGTCTGTCGAGCCGGAAAATCACGCTCACGCTTAGGGCGAAGCACGGTAGGATGGGTTAAGCGCAGCGATACCCATCGTTTTTGATGTTGCTGGAATTTGTTGGGTATCGCGGAGCTCCACCCAACCTACCAAACCTCGCCAAATGGCATTAGGTGCTCCTTCCTTGCACCACTGAACAAAATAAACCCCGTCTTGCTCTTGAAATTAGGCAGGGCTACCCCTATTATTAGCAGTCGCAGACGGGGAGTGCTAATAATTATTGGCGCCCCGCCTTCGTCTTTAATTAACCAATTGATTCAGGAGAACTAAATATGAAAATTCGTCCTTTGAATGATCGCGTCATCGTCAAGCGTATGGAAGAAGAGCGCAAAACCGCTTCCGGCATTGTGATTCCCGATGCTGCTACCGAAAAGCCGGATCAGGGCGAAATCATTGCGGCGGGCAAGGGCAAGACTGGCGACGACGGCAAATTGCAGGCAATGACCGTTAAGGTTGGTGACCGCGTGCTGTTCGGCAAATATTCCGGTCAGGCTTTCAAAATGGACGGGCAGGAGTATTTGACTATGCGCGAAGATGACATCATCGGCATAGTCGAAGCGTAAGCAGAATCAGAAAAGCCCTCATTTGAGGACGTTTGTCCCCTCGCCCGCAAGCGGGAGAGGGTTAGGGAGAGGGCAAACTGTTCGCGCTCAACCTCATTACCACCCAATTCAGGAGACCTAAACATGGCAGCAAAAGACGTAAAATTCCACGACGCAGCACGCAACAAGATGGTTGCAGGCGTCAACATTCTGGCCGATGCAGTAAAGGTAACGCTCGGCCCGAAAGGCCGTAATGTAGTGCTGGATCGTTCCTACGGCGCACCGACCATCACCAAGGATGGCGTATCTGTCGCCAAGGAGATCGAGCTGAAAGACAAGTTCGAAAACATGGGCGCGCAAATGGTCAAGGAAGTCGCTTCCAAGACTTCCGACGTCGCCGGTGACGGCACTACGACCGCGACCGTGCTGGCTCAATCGATCGTGCAGGAAGGCATGAAGTTCGTTGCCGCAGGCATGAACCCGATGGATCTGAAGCGCGGCATCGACAAGGCAGTCATCTCGGCTGTTGAGGAGCTGAAAAAGATTTCAAAGCCTTGCACCACCAGCAACGAGATCGCCCAAGTGGGATCGATTTCCGCCAACTCTGACGCCAACATCGGCAAAATCATTGCCGACGCGATGGATAAGGTCGGCAAGGAAGGTGTCATCACCGTTGAAGACGGCAAGTCACTCGACAATGAACTCGAAATAGTTGAGGGTATGCAGTTTGATCGCGGCTACCTGTCACCTTATTTCATCAACAATCAGGATCGTCAACTGGCATTGATGGATAACCCATATATTCTGTTGCACGACAAGAAGGTCTCCAATATCCGCGATCTGCTGCCGTTGCTGGAACAGGTTGCCAAGTCCGGACGCCCATTGCTGATCATCGCCGAAGACGTGGATGGCGAAGCGCTGGCAACATTGGTGGTAAACAACATTCGCGGCATCCTGAAGACCGTTGCGGTCAAGGCGCCTGGTTTCGGTGATCGCCGCAAAGCGATGCTGGAAGATATCGCAATTCTGACTGGCGGCACCGTGATCGCCGAAGAAGTGGGATTGACCTTGGAAAAAGCCACGCTGGCCGAGTTGGGTCAGGCGAAGCGCATCGAAGTAGGCAAGGACGATACCATCATCATCGACGGCGCCGGCAAGGAAGATGCGATCAAGGGTCGTATCAATCAAATCAACAAACAGGCTGAAGAGTCCACCAGCGACTACGACAAGGAAAAACTGCAAGAACGCAAAGCCAAGCTGGCTGGCGGTGTGGCGGTAATCAAGGTCGGTGCTGCAACAGAAGTTGAAATGAAAGAAAAGAAAGCGCGTATCGAAGACGCACTGCATGCTACCCGCGCCGCATGGGAAGAAGGTATCGTTCCCGGTGGCGGTGTGGCGCTGTTGCGTGCAAAACTCGCAATAGCAGGCCTGAAGGGCGACAACCACGATCAGGATGCGGGCATCACCATCGTGTTGCGCGCCATGGAATCTCCACTGCGCGCCATCGTGCAGAATGCCGGTGACGAGCCCTCTGTAGTGGTTAACAAAGTGATCGAAGGCAAAGGCAGTTTTGGTTACAACGCAGCCAGCGGCGAATATGGCGACCTGCTGAAAATGGGTGTGGTTGATCCGACCAAGGTGACGCGCGTTGCATTGCAAAATGCAGCCTCGATTGCCGGTTTGATGCTGACTACAGCCTGCATGGTTGCTGAATTGCCGGAAGATAAACCGGCTGGCGGCGGTATGGGCGGCGGCATGGGCGGAATGGGCGGTATGGAAGGCATGATGTAACTTTTTAACTTCTGTGCGATCCGACAAACCCCGCTTCGGCGGGGTTTGTCATTTGGCGCGTTATCGGTATAATGCGCGGCTTCGTGAATTGGCCGATTTACTTGGCTAACGGGAAAATGCGGTAAAAATGGCTCGGTAGCTCAGTCGGTAGAGCAGAGGACTGAAAATCCTTGTGTCGGTGGTTCGATTCCGCCCCGAGCCACCATATAAAACAATGGGTTAGCTTAGTCGCTAACCCATTTTTCCTTTTAGTGTAAGCACTATGTAAGCAATCTGTTTCAGGCTTTATCTGACTGGATCAGGTTTTTTCCTTGGCATACCCTCATGCACTTCGTCTAGCCAGAGGGGCAAGCCACACGCCGGACTGAATAAATTACAAGGAATTAACGGGCGGATAAATGTTTTCTGCGAATTTCAGTGTCAATAAGCGTATGGTGGCGCGGTCATTACTATTTCCAGCATTCCACCAGTACTGTCCGCTTGCGCGCTTCCTCGGCAATATCGGTATTACTTTTTTCGCGTGAGAAAAATCCACCACCAGTTTTGTACGGCACTTTATTGGTATCGAGGAAGGCTTTGACGGTTTGGTCATTGACCGCAAAATTGACGTTCTGGCCTATCTGTCCGGTCGCCTTCGCCATCTTTGAATCGGACAGCTTTATTGACACCATGCCCACCACGTTGCCCTTCTTGTCCATCACAGGACTGTCACTGGAGCCGGGTTGAGTCGGGGCAGTTATTTGAATCTGGTTGTTGTTGCCTAGTCCGGTGAGTGCGCTAAGCGTGCCGGGCGTGAGATTGCCACCAAAAGAAAGCGCCTACTCAAGCGGATAGCCAAACACGATGATGTCTTCGCCTTGGCGCAGCTTGCCGAGGTCTGGGTTGAGGCTGGCAATGTCTTTGGTTTTTCCCGGCAGTTGCAGCAACGCAAGGTCGTTCACGCTGTCTGAAGTAATGGGCACTGGCGTTCCCCCTGATTTCCGGTATCCTCGCATTTATCTTGCTGGCGCTGGTGACGGTTCCTGTGTTGTATTACGTCACGCCATATAAAAAATTCCAGTAAAATCCACGCCAATTTAAAGCAGGGGTTTCATTATGACCGCAGAACGTATCACTCATATCGTCGCCGGGGCATTCATCCTATTGTCTTTGGCGCTGGGCGTGGAAGATAGCCCGCTGTTTGTGAATAAGAATTTTTTATGGTTTACCGCTTTTGTCGGCTTGAATCTTTTTCAAAGCGGCTTCACTTCATTCTGCCCGCTGACTCGCATACTCAAGAAATGCGGCATCAAGGACAGCGCGTGCTGAGGAATATGCTGGCCTCACTGAAGGCTATACGGTTTGGTTGGGCGCACGTCAGCTTGTTTCTGGTCGGGCTGATGTGGGTTTTGCCATTCTTGCATCATATACATCAATTTCCATTGACTACGTTTTATCAGGAGTGGTGGAGTGCGTTGTTGGGAGTATTCGCCCTCACTTTGTTGGTGGCAAGAGACTTCTGGCAACAACCAAAAATTCCGCGCGTCGCGCAACTGTCTGCCGGATTGATCGCCATCCTCTTGTTGCAAATGGCATTGCACAAGGTTGCATATGTTGACCAAGGCTTGCTATACATTTTGTACCTGTTGTTTGCAGCATTGTTGATGTTGCTCGGGGCAAGGCTACGCACTTGTTTTGGCCTTGAAAAAGTGGCAACCGTTTTGGCAATTTTTTTGTTGATCGGTGCTGAGTTAAGCGCATTGGCTGGCGTGGTGCAGTATTATCGCTGGAGTACGCTGCTGGATTCTTTGATAGTGGTAAAGCGCGTATCCCAAGGCGTGTATGGAAATCTTGCGCAGCCCAACCATTTTGCCAATTACACTGCTCTGGGTCTGATCTCGCTGGGCTTGTTGTTTCAACAGGGCAAACTGCGGAAGGGCTATGTGGCGATGCTGGCTGTGCCTTTGTTGTTTGTAATGACGCTAAGCGGCTCACGTAGTCCCTGGCTGTATTTGCTACTGATGAGTGGCTTGGCATGGTGGGCGGCGCGGCGCGATATGCGGCAACTCCACCTGCTGCGTTACAGCCTGTTGCTGATGCTGGGTTTTGGGTTAATGCATTTTATTGTAAAACTACCCTTTATGGCAGGGGCAGCGAGCAGTGTGGATTCCTTGCAGCGGTTATTTGGTGGGGCGGATTCCGGCGGAATTCGTTTGTATCTGTGGCACGAATCGTGGCTGATGTTTACCCAATCGCCGTGGATAGGAGTAGGTTTCGGACAGTTTACATGGCATCACTTCCAGTTGTTGCCAATATTACAACCGAGCAATATCCAGGGGCTTTATAACAATGCACACAATCTAATTTTTCAGATTGCCGCCGAGGCAGGTTTGGCAGGGTTGCTGGTGTTATTTGCCTCGCTAGGCGTGTGGTTGCATGGTTTGCGCCGCGTAATGCTGGACACGGTACATTGGTGGGGGTATGCCGCATTGGGTGTGCTAGCGATTCACAGTATGCTTGAATACCCTCTGTGGTACACCTATTTTGTGGCTATTGCGGCAATTCTGTTGGGCGTGTTGGATGAAACGCACTATCACCTTGAGCTACGGAAGGTTGGACGCATATCGTTAGTGGCAATATTACTGCTTGGCTTGATGACTCTGTTACAGCTGCGTAGCGGCTACCAGCAATTAAAAGACACGCTAGCGATACGACCGGTTTCAGGCAACTCCGTTGATGCTTTTGAGCGCACCCGTGATGGCTTGATGGAGGTGCGCGCTGGGTCTCTGTTATCACCCTATGCCGAGATATTCATAGGTGGATTAACCGGTGTTAATGTTGAACATCTCGAAACAAAGCTCGCATTGAATGATCGTATCATCCGTTTTATTCCGACGGACGCAATAGCGTATAAACGAGCCTTTTTTCTTGCGCAGAATAGCCAAATGGAACAGGCTAAGCAGGTCTTGGAGCAAGCTATTTGGTCATATCCAGGGTATGTTATCGGACACCAGCAGTTAGCCAAACTAGCCGAGAAAGACCCCGCACATTTCGCAGCTCTGCTAGAATTCGCCCTCCAAAAAGAACAGGAGCGCAAGCGTGCAGTTCATCGTCAATAATATTCTTCCGATTTCAATTGCGTTGTTCAGCGGCGCCATGCTGCTCTGGTCTGCATTCGGCAACCGTATTCGCGGCATCAAGGAGGTGGATTGCACTGCTGCTTTGCAGCTCATCAACCACAAAAATGCCTTGGTGCTGGATGTGCGCGATGACGGCGAATACAAGTCAGGGCATATTTTGAATTCCGCACAGATACCACTTGGCAAACTCAACGAGCGTGTTGGCGAACTGGAAAAACACAAGGGGCAGCCCGTTGTGGTGGTGTGCCGTAGCGGCAACCGTTCCGGCACGGCTTGCGCCGCGCTGGGCAAACACGGTTTTACCCAAGTCTACAACCTGACTGGCGGCATAACGGCTTGGCAGAAGGCTAGTTTGCCTTTGAAAAAATGATGGCAAAAGTATTGATGTACTGTACCGCAGCCTGCCCGTATTGCGTTCGCGCCGAGCAATTGTTGCTGCGCAAGGGGGTGCGGGAGATTGAAAAGATACGCGTCGATTTGCAGCCTGAATTGCGTGTGGCAATGATGGAAAAAACCGGGCGGCGTACCGTGCCGCAAATATATATTGGCAGTAAATATGTCGGCGGCTATGACGAGCTTGCATCCCTCGATCATGCCGGTGAGTTGGCCGAACTTTTAGTAAAATGACACTTTTAGCAACATAACCATAGAGGAAGAAACATGACTGAAGCAGCCCAAGAAAACAACCAACCCTTATTCAATATAGAAAAGATCTATGTGAGAGACCTCTCGCTGGAGATCCCGCATGCACCGCATATTTTTCTGGAGCGCGAAAGCCCGAAAGTCGATGTGCAATTGAACACCCAGACCGAGGTAATTGAAGCGGACGTGTACGAAGTGATGATCACCAATACAGTGACGGCCAAGGTTGGCGAAAAGGTGATGTTTTTGATAGAAGCCAAACAAGCCGGTATCTTCCGCTTGAGCAACCTGCCAAAAGAAGACATAGAGCCGGTACTGGCGGTGATGTGCCCGAACATCCTGTTCCCATATTTGCGTGAACTGGTTTCTAATATTGCCGTGCGCGCAGGCTTTGCGCCGGTACTGCTCAACCCGGTTAACTTCGATATGCTTTACCAGCAACACAAGCAAGAGCAGGCACAGGCTGCGGCGACCACCACCCACTGATGAAACCGCGATTCTCCACAGATGATTAAACTAGCCAGCTCCATTGTTGTGGCCGGAACACTGTGTGCCGCCAGCACTGCGTATGCGGCGGATTATGTGTCTGTCGGCGAAAACAGCGCGATACTTTACGACGCACCTTCACTCAAGGCGAAAAAGAAGTTTGTGGTGAATCGCTATATGCCTTTCGAGCAAGTCGTCACACTGGACAATTGGGTCAAGGTGCGCGACAGCAAGGGTGAGTTGTCATGGGTTGAGAAGCGCGTATTGAGCAGCAAGCGCTATGTGTTTGCATTGCCGCCGTTGCTGGATGCGCGCGCCGGGCCAGATCCAGGCGCGGCGCGAGTGTTTCAGGTGCGCCAGCAAGTAGCTTTGGAGCGCCTTGAATCAACTGGCACAGGCTGGGTCAGGGTGCGTCATCAGGATGCAGATGTAGGCTATGTGCGCAGCACCGAGGTATGGGGCGACTGAATGCCCAATTTCACCGTAGGGGCGCGATTTATCGCGCCCTTTTTGCTGTATCAATAGATTTGTGGAGCGCGATGAATCGCGCCCCTACGATATGAACATTACCATCATTGGCGCTGGTGCATGGGGAACCGCGCTCGCCATCAGCCTATCCACTTTTCATCGTGTCACGCTGTGGGCGCGCGATGCAGCGCAAATCGAGGCGATGCGCGCCACGCGCTGCAACCAGCGTTATCTTCCAGATATTTCTCTGCCTGCTAACCTTGAGCTTAGCGCAAATTTTTCTGTTGCTTTGGCTGATACCGAGCTGGCAATTATTGCCGTTCCTACCGTTGCGTTGCGCGAGACGCTGGAACAGGTGACATTGTCCAAGCGACATGTATTTGACGAGTTCAGGGCAGGTCACTTCGACGAAGTCAGGCCAGGTCTTGATGTGGTGTGGGTATGCAAGGGCTTTGAGGCGGAAACGTCACTGTTGCCGCATCAAGTGGCCGCTGAAGTGCTGCACGAAGGATTCCGCCGCGGTGTGTTGTCAGGACCCAGTTTTGCGCAAGAAGTCGCGCGCGGCCTGCCAACCGCACTGACGTTTGCTTCATCTGACGGGGAATTTGCACGCGCCACTGCGCAGATTATGCATCACGCGCGTTTGCGTATTTACGCCTGCAATGATGTGATCGGTGTGGAGGTCGGCGGCGCGGTTAAGAATGTGATGGCGATAGCCGCCGGTATTTGCGACGGCATGGGGTTGGGCTATAACGCGCGCGCCGCCTTGTTGACGCGTGGCCTGGCCGAGATAACCAGGCTCGGGCTGAAGCTCGGTGGGCATTCCGAAACGTTGGGCGGCCTGTCTGGCGCGGGCGACCTGATTCTTACGTGTACCGGCGATTTGTCGCGCAACCGCCAGGTTGGGTTATTGCTGGCGCAGCAGCGTCAATTACCGGAGATTCTGCAACAGCTCGGGCATGTTGCAGAAGGTGTTTACACGGTACGCGAGGTGCATCGTCTTGCGCAACGCATGGGCGTTGCAATGCCTATCTGTGAGGCCGTGTATCGCATCCTTTATGACCATATTCCGGTCGCGGATGCGGTTGCCGAATTATTGAATCGCGCGCCGAATATGGAATTCCAGCAGGGGTGAGATTTATCGCGCCCCTATGAGCCGTCGCCAAACCCGCATTGTCGCCATGCTTCGAATACCGCCACGGCCACTGTGTTCGATAAATTCAGGCTGCGGCTGTGCGGCAGCATCGGCAGGCGCACACGGCGCATGGCATCGAATTGGCCCAGTATTTCGGCAGGCAGGCCGCGGCTTTCCGGCCCGAATAAAAATGAGTCTCCAGCATGGTAGCGAGTGGCGTGAAATGGTTGCAAACCTTTGGTGGTCAACGCAAAAACGCGCGCAGGATCGAATGCCGACAGGCAATCCTGTAAAGTGTCATGTATCTGTAATGCCGCAAATTCGTGATAATCCAGCCCGGCACGGATGAGTTGCTTGTCTTCCAGTGTGAAGCCAAGCGGGCCAATCAAATGTAAGTTGCAGCCGGTGTTGGCACACAGGCGGATGATGTTGCCGGTATTGGGTGGAATTTCCGGTTGGTAAAGAATTACATTGAACATAAAAATATCCGGCAAGCCTTGTCAGTATCGGGGAAAACGGCTAACTTCTGTACTTGTGTGCTAATTAGTTAGCCGCATAAATTAACCAGGAAGGAATTATGGCTCGCCAAGAGAAAGTTAGCTTGACCGATTTGCTGGTTCAGCAGAGCCTTATATCGCAGGATCAACTCAAGTTTGTGCTTGCGGAGCAAATGCGTACCGGGCGCAAACCATGGCGTGTGCTGGTGGATAATGCCTTTGTCACCGAGGAACAGATTGCCCAGATACTCGCCAAGCATCTCAATATTCCCTACGTCAACCTCAAGTATTACAACATCAACCCCGCGCTGGTAAAACTGCTGCCTGAAAATCAGGCGCGTCGATCCCGCGCCGTCGTACTGGAAGAGCGCAACCACAAGTTGCTGGTCGGCATGGTTGATCCGACAGACTTGCCTGCATTCGATGAAATTGTGCGCACCCTCAGGCGTGACATTGATGTGTCGATAGTCACCGAAAGTAAATTGCTGGAAACCATTGATCGCTGTTACCGGCGCACCGAAGAAATTAGTGGCCTGGCACGCGAGCTCAGCGAGGATATGGGCGACGACTACGTCGACCTTGCCGCACTGACCGAAAGTGTCGGCACGGAAGAAGCGCCGGTAGTCAAATTGCTGCAGAGCATGTTCGACGATGCGTCGCTGGTTCGCGCATCCGATATCCACATCGAACCGCAAGAAGTTATGCTTAGAATACGTTTCCGCATCGACGGCCTGCTGCATCTGCAAACTGAAGCCGACAACAAAATTGCTTCCGCGCTGGTGCTGCGTCTCAAACTGATGTCCGGGCTGGATATTTCCGAGAAGCGGATGCCTCAGGATGGCCGCTTCCATGTGCGTGTGCGGGAACAAAGTGTGGATGTGCGTATCGCCACTTGCCCCACGCAGTTCGGCGAGGCAGTGGTTATGCGTTTGTTGCGGCAAGAAGGCGGCATGGTCTCGCTGGACAGATTGGGCATGCCGCCCGATATGCTGAAACGGTTTCGTGAAATTATCCGGCGCAGCAACGGCATGATACTGGTCACCGGCCCGACTGGTAGCGGAAAAACCACCACGCTGTATGCCGCGCTTGCCGAAATTAACACCGTGGATCAGAAAATTATCACGGTGGAAGACCCTGTTGAATATCGCTTGCCCGGCATCAATCAGGTGCAGGTCAATGAAAATATCGATTTGACTTTTTCGGTGGTGTTGCGCTCTGCTTTGCGGCAAGACCCGGACGTAATTTTAGTCGGCGAAATGCGCGATGAGGAAACAGCACAAATCGGCCTGCGCGCCGCGATGACCGGTCACCTGGTGCTTTCCACCTTGCACACCCGCGATGCGGCGGGCACATTATTTCGTTTGGTAGATTTGGGCATGACGCGCTTTATGGTGGCATCCTCGTTGCAATCCATCATTGCACAGCGATTGTTGCGGCTGGTTTGCGAAAGTTGCAGCGAGCCGCATATTCCCGGCGACCAGGAAAGCGAGTGGCTGAAAGCCGAGGGCGTGCCGCCCGAACAATGGGGCGGGCTGTTGCAGGGGCGCGGTTGCGCGCATTGCAACGGCACAGGTTACTACGGGCGCAGCGGTGTGTATGAGATGCTGGAAATGAGCCGCGATCTGATTGAGGCAGCAACGCATGACGATGTTAATCATTTTATGCGCGTTGCAGGCAAGCATATGCGCGGCAAAACTCTTCTCGATCACGCGCTGACGGAGATGAAACAAGGCCGCACCACTGTGGCAGAAGTGATGCGCATCAGCAACCAGGTAGAGGATTAACCGTGGCGGTATTTGCCTACAAAGGACGTAATGGCCGTGGTGACCTGATTCAGGGTTCGTTGGAAGGCGATGACAGTAATGCGGTTGCGGATCATTTGATGAATACCGGTGTTACGCCGCTCGAAATAAGGGAAATTCGTGGCGCAAAAGCAAAAACCGGCGATGAAAAAACCGGTAGCGCGTATGAACCGGCCTGGCTAAAACGTCTTAACGAAAAGCCCATTACCCAAAAGGATTTGATCCTGTTCAGCCGCCAGATGCATACCTTGCTTAAATCTGGTGTACCAATCATGCGCGCGCTGACTGGCTTGCAGGAGTCAACCCAGAACCAGAGTGTCGCGGCGATGATTCAGGATCTGCGTGAAAGCCTGGATAAAGGCCGCGAACTGAGTGTCGCGTTGCGCCGTCATCCCAAAGTGTTTTCGCTGTTCTACATCAGCATGGTGCAGGTCGGGGAAATGACCGGCACGCTGGATGAGATTTTTATCCGGTTGTATGACTATTTGGAATTTGAGCGCGATATGCGGGAACGCATCAAGGCGGCGACACGCTACCCGATGTTTGTGATAATAGCGATGGCAATTGCTATTGTGATCATAAATATATTTGTGCTCCCTACTTTTGCCAAGGTGTTCCGCGGGCTTAATTCTGAATTGCCGGTCTTGACCAAAATGCTGATGGGCTTTTCTTCCTTTATGATTAATTACTGGCTGCTGATGTTGGCGGCGCTGATCGTCGCAGTGGTGGGTTTTCATTTATACATCAACACATCTGGCGGACGGTATAAGTGGGACAAGCATAAATTTAAATTGCCGCTGGCCGGAAATATTATTTTTAAATCCACTTTGTCACGTTTTGCGCGCAGCATGGCGCTCTCTTTCAGGAGCGGCATGCCGATTCTGCAAGGGTTGAGCGTGGTTGGCTTGGTGGTAGATAACGTGTTTATCCGTAGCCGCATCGAGCAGATGCGCGATGGTGTCGAGCGCGGCGAGAGCATCTTGCGTACCGCAGCCGCTGCCGGGGTATTCAGCCCGGTGGTGTTGCAGATGATCGCCGTCGGCGAAGAAACTGGCGACTTGGACGGGTTGATGTTCGAGGTTGCCAACATGTATGAGCGCGAAGTCAAATATGAAGTCGAAACTCTCAGCGCGAGGATTGAACCGATCCTGATTGTATTTCTGGCTGCACTGGTGTTGATTCTCGCTCTCGGCGTCTTCCTGCCGATGTGGGATCTTGGTAAGGCGGCATTGCACAAATGAGGGCTATCAGAGGACAGAGGACAGAGGACAGAAGGCAGAGGCTCTGTAGCGGCTTCGCCGCGATTATTCAACGACCCGTGCGGAGCGCGGACAAAAATCTGTTTTCTGCCCGTGGTTTCAGCCTGTTCGAGCTGGTTGTGGTCATTTGCATCGTTGCGGTGCTGATGAGTATATTTCTCAGTCGCGCACTATATTATCAGGAGCAGGCCGAAAAAACGGCTATGGAAGGAGTGGCAGGCGCTATACAAACTGCGCTGATCATACAATACGGGCGAATCTTGACACGTGGAAAAGCAACCGATGTGACGTGGCTGGCAAAAGACAACCCGATGAACTGGTTGCAACAAAAGCTCGATAATTATGCCGGTGAAATTTACGATCCAACACCGTTGACCGTGGAGCCGGGTAGCTGGGTTTTCGATCTGAATTCGCGCGATTTGATTTATGTCCCGCGCGTTGTCAATAACTTCAAGCCCGGCAAAGACGGCAAGCAATGGATACGCTACCACGTTGTTGTCCAATATGAGCCACCGCGTCTGCCATCGTTGCAGAATGCGCCACCTGAACTGACTGGTCTACTATTCGAGCCGACCGAGCCTTATGCGTGGTTCTGACAAATTTTACTGCCTGACATGGCTGAATATATGACCGATAACTTGCTCAATATGCTTTTATGGAGAGACTTGGCAATCTTCTTGCTGATATGCGCCCCGGTGGGGGTGGTTGTCAGTTTGTTGCTGATTGCCAAACCGCAATTTATGGAGCGCCTCAACCGCGTGGCGAACCGCTGGGTAACGGCGCGCCGTTTAAATCAATTTCTGGATCAGAGCATCAGTATCGAGCACTGGTTTTATCGGCATCATCGCGCGTTTGGTGCGACTGTCATGCTGGGCTCCTTATATATCTTCATCTATTTCGGCATCCTGTTCGATAAGGTATACGCGTTGCAGCACTTGAACTGGAAAATCCTGCCCAAGCTGATGGACGGATTGCTTGACGCCTTGGTGTTGAGTTCGCTGACTGGCGCAGTCACCGCGTTTATGGTTGGGTTGTTTTTATGGTTGCGCCCAAGCCTGTTGAAAGGCATAGAAGTCGAAGCTAACCAATGGATATCTTCGCGGCGTGCGATCAAGATACTGGAAGTGCCGCGCGACCAAGTTGAGAAATTTGTCGCGCGCCATATGCAACGAGTTGGCTGGTTGCTGTTGCTGGGAAACATCTACTTGTTTTTTTTAACTTTTCATCTCTTGATGTAACCCACTCGCTTGCGCGTGGTTTTCATCAATCTCAATGTTGCTACCTAATTGTTCGCGGTGAGCCTTTGACAGCGCCAGTGTGCGTCCTGCTGATTTTTCGCAAAAAAACCTAAAGTTTTCCAGAATCTTTCCGATAACCCTAACGACTGCTATTGGATAAGCCCGGTATCTTAGGAGTTAACAAAACAGTTGCATTATCGTTATATAAGGTGTAGCGTAATGTCGCTAGTTAAAAATCTTGCTGCGGCAAGGGGTTGGCTGGTGAAGTAAAAGTGAAGCATTAATATATCGTTTTAAGTCGGGGCTGCGGCCTCAAAACTAAGGAGAACTAAAATGAAACAACAATCTGGTTTTACATTGATTGAGTTGATTATGGTGATCGTGATCCTAGGCATTCTGGCGGCTACCGCAATGCCGAAGTTCAGTGATTTGGTCAGCGAGGCGCGTGTTGGCAAGCTTAGTGCCATGAAGGCTTCCATGCAATCTGCGGCTCTCATGGCGCACGGTCTGCAATTGGCCCGAGGTGTCGCATCAGATGTAACTGTGACGGTTGACGGGGGTACGACGATAGCCATGCGAAATGGTTATCCGGATGATACTTCAACGGGCATTATCGCGGCGGTTGATATTTCCGATTACGTTGATAATTTTACTAGCTCCAGCGGCGTATCGGCTGATGCGGCTCATCCTCTTTGCAATGTTTCTTATGTCAATGCCAATCCGCCAGTCTATACGATGAATTCTGATCCCGCTGATTGCGATTAATAATTAACTAGCCGTGCACGTGGCATTGCATATTGTGTAGCTATTTGATGAGAAGGGGAGGCTTGCCTCCCTTTCGCATTTTTGCGGGGAGCGGCAGGTCGAAATAAAAAGGCATCTTTGTTGAACAGCTGCGGTTGGTAAGCTCGATACTCGGGGCTTTAACCAATACAGTTGCTTTATCGTAATCCAGGTGTACGGCGATGCTGCCTGTTAATAAAACATTGCTGCGGCAATGAATTGGCTGGCAAAGCAGAAGTAATATCTCGTTGTATCGCTTTAATCGGGGCTGCGGCCTCAAAACTAAAGGAGAGCTAAAATGAAACAACAATCTGGTTTTACATTGATTGAGCTGATTTCGGTGATCGTGATTCTGGGCATTCTGGCGGCTACTGCGGCGCCGAGGTTCAGCGATTTGGTCAGCGAGGCGCGTGTTGGCAAGCTTAGCGCCATGAGGGCTTCCATGCAATCTGCGGCCATCATGGCGCACGGTCTGCAGTTGGCCAGAGGTGCCGCATCGAACGTAACTGTGTCGGTTAGCGGGGGTACGACGATAGCCATGCGAAATGGATATCCGGATGATACTTCAACGGGCATTATCGCGGCGGTTGACATTACCGATTACGTTGATAATTTTACTAGCTCCAGCGGCGTATCGGCTGATGCGGCTCATCCCCTTTGCAATGTTTCTTATGTCAATGCTAATCCGCCGGTCTATACGATGAATTCTTCGCCCGCTAATTGCGATTAATAATTAACCGTACACGTGGCGCCGCATATTGTGTAATTGTTTGATGCGAAAGTGAGGCAAGCCTCACTTTCGCATTTTCGCTGGTGGTGGTAAGTCGAAGTGAAATGCCTAATTGTTAAATAGCAGGAGGATAGAGCCTTTGTTTGGAGTTTAATAATCATGGATTGCGCTGTAAGGTGACGATGCATGCGAGAGGTTCTGTTGACATTGACTGGGTAACACTTGGGTGGAGTGGGCTATGCCCACCATGTCGTGCCACTTCGACAGGCGCAGGGCAGGATTAGCCCGACTTGCAATTTGGTTCCGGCTCGTCCGGCTTAGGAGAGTTACTGATGGAACAGCAATCTGGTTTTACATTGATCGAGCTGATTATGGTGATCGTGATTCTGGGCATCCTGGCGGCCACAGCAATGCCGAGGTTCAGTGATTTGTCCGGTGAGGCGCGTATTGCCAAGATTAATGCCATGAAGGCTGCCATGCAGTCTGCGGCTACCATGGCGCACGGAATGCAATTGGCTCAAGGTACCAACCCGAACTCGGCTGTGACGATTAACCAAGGTTTGACGACCATCAGTATGGTGAATGGTTACCCGCAAGCTGCTTTTGGCGGAATTCTCTCTGCGGTTGAAACTTCCGATTACTACACGGGTGCGTGGAGCACCAGCGGAGTATCGGCTGATATGGCTCATATTGCTTGTGCCGTTTCTTATGTGGAAGCCGCCGTCGTCGGCACACCAAACTATATAATGCATTCTGCACCCGCTGATTGTAGTTAATAATGTGCGTAGCTAAGGCGGAATCATTAAACAAGGGGCGGTTGATGCCTCTGTTTGGGGTTTGATGTTCATTAGGTTGCTGTACTGTGCGCCTGTTTGCGAGAGATTTTGTTGTGCATTGGCTTGGCAAGCGAAGTAACGAGGCTGAGGCCTTGATGTTATCCCCGCATCGGTTGGGGATTGGTTGAGCATATACCTTGGGAGAGTTGATAATGAAACAGCAAGTTGGTTTTACATTGATCGAACTGATAATGGTGATCGTGATCCTGGGCATCTTGGCGGCCACCGCCATGCCGAAGTTCAGCGATTTATCCGCCGAGGCGCGTGTCGGAAAGCTTAATGCCATGAAGGCTGCCATGCAGTCTGCGGCTACCATGGCGCACGGTATGCAATTGGCTCAAGGTGTCGCATCGAACGCAACTGTATCGGTTGAAGGGGGTACGACGATAGCCATGCGAAATGGATATCCGGATGATACTTCAACGGGTATTGTCGCGGCGGTTGACATTACCGATTACGTTGATAATTTTACTAGCTCCAGCGGCATATCTGTTGATGCGGCTCATCCGCTTTGTAATGTTTCTTATGTCAATGCCAATCCGCCGACCTATACGATGAATTCCGCAGCCGCTAATTGCGATTAACAATGCGCAAGATGCGCAAGCCCTGCGTAAGGCGGATGCCATAAAGCCAGCACTATCCAAGTGGGATGTGAAATTGGTGCGGTGTAGCGTTATTTGTCGCATCCTCGCTTGATTTGTCGGCAAAGTTTATGCGGATATGGGGAGGCTCGGCCTCCCCTGTTTTTTTGTTGCGGCTACCGGTTTTTGATACACTGCAACCCCTCTGAATTCAGTTTTTGATAGGGCATAGGGCATGCGGTTGAGTTCCAGCCAAGTCGAAGCAAACAAGCGGGAAACCGGACATTTTTTCGGCGCTCAGGCTAAGATATGGCTGTCCGGTTCGCGCGAGGATAAACATCAGCATGGCTTTACCTTGGTCGAACTGATTATGACAATCATCATCATCGCAATATTGGCGGTGGTGGCTGCTCCCCGATTTACCGATAGCGACGCATTTCAATCACGCGGTTTTGCTGATCAGGTGCAAGCCACATTGCGCTATGCGCAGAAAGTGGCGATTGCAAAAAGGCGCTATGTTTGTGCGGATTTTCCTACTGCCAGTAGCGTCAAGCTGACGTATGACCCGACTGCGCCCAGCATCACACATACGACCATGGCCGCCTGTCCGGGAGGGAGCGCACTGACCAGCCCGAGCGGGGATTCCTATCCAATTAGTAGTGACAGGGCATTGTTTTTCACTACTCCTTCCGCGTTTTATTTCGATGCATTGGGTAAACCCAGCATTGCCCAGATAATAACCATCAGCAATGTGCCAGCCAACATCGCCATTGAAGCCGAGACCGGCTATGTGCATTAACCAGAGGGCAGAGGACAGAGGGCAGAGGGTCGCCTTGGCTGCGCCGAGCAGTTGCATAGTGTGTTGCGTGCAGCGCACACATATTTCTCCTCTGTCCTTTGCTTATACAAAATGTACATGAACATGTTCGGCTTGATCGAAATGTTGTCTGTGACGAAGATCGAATTTGTTTTGGTGGGCGGCCTTGCGGTAGCGCTGCACGGTTATCAGCGGGTCACGATGGATGTGGATGTTGTGCTGGCAATGGATGAAGGAAATTTGCAGCGATTTATTTCTATAGCCAAAGCTTCCGGCTTGCGTCCGACGATTCCCGTGGAGATTGAATCACTGACCAATCCGAAATTGATCGAGCAGTGGCATCGCGAAAAAGGCATGTTGGCCTTCAGCCTGCGTGGCCCGCAGGCGATGGCAACCGTGATGGATATTCTGGTCAAGCCCGTGATTCCATTCGATGCCTTGCGGGACGATGCGGTGATGGTTGATGTTGGCTCGATCAGTATTCCAGTTGCATCAATCGAACACCTGATCGCGATGAAAACGGGTACTGGGCGCAGTAAGGATTTAATTGATATCGAAGAGCTGCGAAAAATTCAGGCACTAAAATGACGATTGCGGAGAAAAATTATTTTTTGTTGCAGGAAATCGAGGCGAATCGCAGATTCCTCTTGATGGTCTATCAGCAAAACCCAAAATTGCTGGAACGTGCCGATGCCCGGATCAAACAGTTGTTTGAGGTGCAAAATCTGATGGCACCACTTGATCGCGGTGATGCGAAAGAGAAGCCCCGGCTTCTCTCGGATGTGGAAAGCGCATGTCGGGTCACCCCCGTCGGTGCTGAGCCTCCTGAGGTATCGAAGGGCGAACCATGAAGCCGCCGATTGAACCAAAAATGGAGAGGCTTTCCTCGGATTTATATCGTTCCCACGCTCCGCGTGGTAATGCAGCCATACCGCCCGCGCGCAGCGCGGCCAAGAATCTGTCTTCAGCCTTCTGTCTTCAGTCCTCCGAACGCGGCATCAGCTTGATCGAGCTAATTATGTACATCGTTATTGTCAGCGTAGCGATGGCTGGCATCTTGCAGGTATTGAATACCAACACCACATTCAGTGCCGATCCTTTCGTTAAAAAACAAGCCAGAGCGATTGCCGAGTCGTTACTGGAAGAGATTGAACTGCATATTTTTTCTAATTCAGGATTTACGCCCGCAATTCCCGGTAGCCCTACGCGCGCGGAACGTACCAGTTTTGATGACGTTATGGATTACAACGGTTTTGCCACAAGTGGCGTGTATCCGGCGAATGATGATGGCACAGCAGCGGTCGTATCCGGCTTGGCAGATTACAACGTGACTGTTGCTGTAGCGGGTGTGGCATGGGACAACATAACCAACGTCAGCGCGGTGCAGATCACTGTGACAGTGAATAATCTAAATGCAAGCCAGGTTGTAGAAGCAATTGGCTACAGGGTGGACTACTAATGCGCGTGCATGGACAATCCGGTTTTACCCTGACCGAGATAATCATGGTGATCGTCATCACCGGCATTTTGGGCAGTATGGCGGCGGTATTTCTCAGGGCTCCCGTGCAGCAGTACCTGGATATAGGGCAGCGCGCAGACCTGACCGATATTGCGGACCTCGCGCTACACCGCATGACAAATGATATCGGAACCGCCGTGCCAAGCAGTGTGCGTGTCGCAGGCATTGCCCCGATTTATCTTGAATTTTTGCCAACCAAGGATGGGGGGCGCTATCGTGCAGTGAGTAGTACGCCTGATGTTTGCGCAGGGGTTGCAGGGAATGCAGGGAGCGGCGCGTTGGTATTTGATGGTGCCGACACCTGTTTCGAAATTCTCGGCCCGGCGGTTTCATTTGTTGTTGATGATCGAATTGTGGTGGGGAGTACGCAACCTGGTGGTAATCCTTATGACACTGCGGCGACAGGCATGTTGCGTAGATACGCTGGTGCAGCGGGAGCTCAGGTGAGCGCTGTTATAGATTCCGGCTTTCCGCTTGCGGCTACGGATACGAGCCAACGTTTTGAAGTGGTTCCGGTTGATCAGCGAGCGGTAACTTACGCCTGCATAGGGACGCTCGGGACTTTGGATACGAATGGAGATGGGCAGGGCAAGCTGGTGCGCTACTGGAATTATGGATTTAATTCTGCGCAAGTTGCGCCTCCTGTTGGTGGTTCGAGCGCGGTGCTGGCGAACAAGCTTTATACCTGCGGTATAGTCGTCGACCAGAGCCGTGGGTTGATTGCCAATACGCTGCAATTTGCCCGGGCCAGCGAAGTCATCAGTCTTTACCAGGAAATTCATGTGCATAGCTCGCCAACAATCCATGTCCATAACACGCCATGATTGAAAAGACAGAGGGTATTACCCACTTATCGCAGATGAGCTCCACTGAACATGGCTTCAGCCTGGTTTCAGCCATTTTTTTGCTGGTAGTGATAGCCGCGCTGGGCACATTTGCCGTCACGCTTTCCACTACCCAGCAGCAAAGCGCCGCGCTGGATGCGCTGGGGTCGCGCGCCTATCAGGCGGCGCGGGCAGGGGTAGAGTGGGGTGCGTTTCAAATAACGCAGTCAGCAGTTCCCAGCGTGGGCAATGGAGTCGCTCTGGCGTGTCAGGGTGGTACAACCCTCTTGACGCCGCCAGCATTACCGGCAGCGCAGCTGTCAGTATTCAGCGTGGGTGTTACATGCAGTGCCTCTCAAGTTGCTGGCGATACTTTGAATTGGGTGTATGAACTCACCTCGACAGCTTCGGGTGTGAACGGTGCCAGCCCCGGCTCGCCGGACTATGTCGAACGAAAGATACGTGTAACGATAGCGCAGTGAGCAGGTTTGATAATACCCGCCATGAGCCAAATCGAAGGGCGTAGCGTGTCCAACGAAAAGGCGGAGCTAATGGGTAATTTGGGTTCAATTTTACCTATGGGGGGGTGCACTGCTTGCGTAGAATGCGCATTGTGTGTTTCAAGATGCACAATGCCGCATAAATTTATTGACTCATGGAATATTGTAAATTGACTAGACGCCAAGTATGAATATCCAGTTTATCTCTTCGTTGTTTAAGTCAAGAAGACGCGGCTCTGGCTGGCTGGCGGTTGTTTTTGGCAAGAATGGGGTTCATCTGTCGAAAATCGAGTCGAAAGGCGCGATGCCGCATGTGGTGCGCTGTGAATATCACGATATGCGCCCAGTGTCTGCCGTATCGCTGGGAAAGTTGCGGCGAGCGGAAAAGATAGGAGCCTGCGATTTTATTACATTGCTGGCTCCGAGCGAATATCAAATGCTGATGGTTGAGACTCCCAATGTTCCCGCGAATGAGTTGAAGACGGCGGTGCGCTGGAAGATAAAAGATAGCCTGAGTTACCATGTGGAGGATGCCACGATAGATGTGTTGCCTATTCCTGCGGGTAAGTCTGGCTCGGAAAAGGCTCGGTCTGTGTATGTGATTGCCGCGTCCAATATTACTATCAAGAAGCATATTGCCTTGTTCGAACAGGCGAAAATTAACCTAGGTATGATTGATATTCCAGAAATGGCGCAACGCAACATCGCTTCGTTATTTGAGCAGGGCGATCAAGCTTTGGCAATGCTGGCATTTGATGAGAACGGCGGCTTATTGACGTTTACAGCAGGCGGTGAGTTGTATTTATCGCGCTTCATGGAGATCAATGTTGGACAGTTGTTGGATGCCAGCGAAAGCCTGCGCAAGCAATACCGCGACCGTGTGGAGTTCGAGTTGCAGCGCTCGCTGGATTACTTCGACAGCCAATTTAGTTACTTGACTGTCGATCGCGTACTGGTTTGCGTGCCGGATAATACCGGTTTGGTGGAGTTTTTGGCGGGTAAGATTGACACTAAAGTGGAGAGGCTGGACTTGTCGCAAGTAATGGATATCAGCGCAGTACCCATGCTTGCCGATAGTGAATTTGTCGCGCGAGCTTTGCCGTCATTGGGTGCAGCCCTGCGCCCGGAAAGGCGGGCGCGATGAGCCAGCAAATCAACCTGCTCAATCCGCTGTTAAAGAAACAGCGCGATTTTCTTTCGCTGCGAACCATGGTGCAGGCTTTGGGTTTTATCATTGCCGGATCATTGTTTTTTTATGGCTATGCGTTTTATCAGGCGAGCCAGCTTACTAAACAATTTGAAGAAAACAACCAGCGATATAATGCCGATCAAGCGCGCTTGGCGAGCTTCGCCCAGGAATTTTCGCCGCAGTCGGCCAATGAGTTGGTGCAGGCCGAGGTATCAAGGCTGGAAAAGGAACTGGATGAGCAAAACGAATTGATTGCTGCATTAAAGCCGGGTGCGAAAGGCAGCCTCACGGGTTTTTCGGAATATATGAGGGCTTTTTCCCGCCAGGTTGTGCAGGGTTTGTGGTTGACCGGTTTTAAGGTGGTCGGCGATGGGGTGGAAATCAGCTTGAGCGGAGGGGTATTGAACCCGGAATTGCTACCCACTTACATTCAACGCTTGGGTAAGGAGCGCATCATGCATAACAAGACCTTCTCTGCCTTGCAAATTCAGGTCGGTACCGGAAGAGGGATGGACTCCGGATCGCCGCCGCGTTATGTGGAATTCATACTGCATTCGACACCGGGTGGCGAGGTTAAGAAATGAGGCTTGAATGAAGCATTATTGGGAGTTGGTGCAAAGTAAGGTAGAGGCAATGCCTTTGCGTGAGCGCTTGATAATGTTTGTTGCGATAGCTTTTGCGATAATTGCCATGACCAGCGTGATGTTACTGAATCCTCTCCTGAAAAAACAGAAGGAGTTGTCGACTAGATTGGCTCAGCAGCAAAGCCAAATGAAAGAGCTGCAAGCGAAAGTGCAGGAAATTTCTCAAGCCAGAAAGGACGATGAGCATTCGCCGCTGCGAATAAAGGTGGCACAACTCAAGCAGCAAGTGGAAGCGCAAAGGGAAAATATACAAGGCCGACGCAATCATTTGGTTGATCCAGATAAAATAGTAAGCCTGCTGGAACAAGTTCTGAATAAAAATAGCAGGTTGCAATTAGTCGCGTTGGAAACTTTACCGGCAGATTTGGAGATGGAGCCAACCAGGAAAAATAATTCCGGGCAGAAGCAAATCTTCAAGCACAGTATAAAAATTACTTTGCGCGGAGGTTACCTGGATTTGTTGCAATACCTCACTGCAGTGGAGAAAGCACCGGTGCAGATGTATTGGGGTGATGCAAGTTTTAGTGTGGACAAGTATCCGGATGGAGTGCTAATTTTAACATTGTATACTTTGAGCTTGGATAAGGTATGGCTGAAGGTATGATGATCAGAGGACGGAAGGCAGAGGACAGAGGACAGCGGTTTTGTCGCGGCTACGCCGCGCAGCCTTCCAAAGCGTATCGCGCAGCGACACACAATATTCTGTCTTCTGTCTTCTGTCTTCTGATGACTGTCTTCTGTCTTCTGTCTTCTGCCCTCTGCCAAGCCGAGGATTTACCCGATCCTACCCGCCTACCGGCCATTATTATTCCCGTAACGGCGATGTGGGGGAAGCCGCCGCCAGGTTTGCAATCCATTATTATTTCCAAAGTCCGCCGTGCCGCAATTATTGACGGTGAAACTGTCGAATTGAGGGGTAAACATGGTGATGCTACATTGATTGAGGTAAGCGAAACTGGCGTAGTGTTGCAGGGAGCACAGGGGCGTCAGGTGTTGACGCTGTTTCCCGATGTGCAAATTATGCAAAAAGAAATTCAGGCTACGCCCAAATTGTCCGAAAAGGAGGGCGGGTTAGCGCAAAAAACTGAGCTGAAAGCACGCAAGGAGCGTAAATGAGAGTTTCGATAGGGTTGTGTGCCGGTCTGCTGCTGTTGGCGGGCTGTGCTGCACCGACTGCTCGAAATCAGACAGCGGATGCTATTCGGCGCGAAATGAGTCATGCCGTGCAGGATAGCGTCAGGCCAAGCAGGATGGATGAGGTAAATAACGCCTTGCTGCCGCCGCTGACGATGAGTCTGCCCAAGATAGGCAAGCCGCAGGAAACAAAATTCGATTTAACCGTCAACGACACGCCGGTCGGGCAAGTGTTTATGGCGATTGTGTCTGGCACGCGCTACAGTATGCTGTTGCATCCGGATGTTAGCGGCAGCATCTCCCTGAATTTAAAGGATGTGACGGTATTTGAAGCGCTCGAAGCGATTCGCGAGGTGTATGGCTATGAGTACAAGCTTGATGGTTCGCGGATATATATCCAGCCACTAGCCTTGCAGACGCGACTATTTCAGGTGAATTATCTGACTGCGACGCGAGCAGGTTCGTCATCACTATCGGTGCAATCGACGTCAGGCGGCACAAGTAGCACAAGCAACCCAAGCAACCCAAGCAACCCAAACAACCCAAACAACCCAAACAACCCAAACAACCCAAACAACCCAAACAATACCGGTAGTACGAGCAGCTCGGGTGGGACTGGCAGCAGCAATGTCACCATGACAACCAATACCAGAGCCAATTTTTGGTTGGAATTGGAAGCTTCGTTAAAAGCCATAGTTGGCAATGAGCCGGGGCGTAGCGTGGTACTCAATTTAATGTCCGGGGTGATCGTGATTCGCGCCATGCCTAACGAACTAAAGAGCGTGGCCGCTTATCTGAAGGCTTCGCAGATTTCGATTGAACGCCAAGTCATACTGGAAGCCAAAATTGTTGAGGTGCAGTTGAATGATAATTTTCAGTCTGGCGTAAATTGGGGCGTATTCAAGCGTAATCCCAATAGCCGCGTCGTCTTGGGGCAAGTGTCACCAGGTGGTTCGCTTACTACAAATGGCGGAGCAATGACGAACGGAACGGTAAACCTTAGTGCTGCTGGAGCTATGTCAGTTGCACAAGGATTAAGTGGAGCTACGGGAGCATTATTTGGCCTAGCGTTTCAGACCGGAAATTTTGCCGCCATGTTGGATTTTCTGGAAACTCAAGGTAATGTGCATGTGTTATCCAGCCCACGCATCGCAACCGTAAATAACCAAAAGGCTATTTTGAAAGTTGGCACAGATGAATATTTTATTACTGGCTTTACAAGCACACCGGCTACGACAACAAACAATGTAACGACAGCTGGCACGACTACCGCAACTTATGCCCCAATGTTTTCAGGAATTGCATTAGACGTGACGCCGAGCATCAACGAGAACAACGAAATCATTTTGCATGTGCATCCGTCGGTAAGCCAGATATCCGAAAAAAACATAGCGGTAGCCAGTGGTGGAACAGTTCCGATGGCATTAACTTCAATTTCTGAAACAGATAGCATCGTGCGTGCTCACGATGGTCAGATCGTAGTGATCGGCGGATTGATGCGCCAAGCAACATTTGACGATCAATCCGGCCTGCCGGGTTTGCCCAAGATGGTGTTCGGGCAAACCAAAAAGCGTACCGAAAAGCGCGAGTTAATTATTCTGCTAAAACCCACTGTGGTGGATAGCGACAGGGATTGGTCGGAAGACATCATGCAGAGTCGAGATCGCTTTAACGGACTGCTGAAATCGCCCGCAAACACCCAACCATGATTCAGAGGGCAGAAGACATAACCAATGACTTGGCTGGCGTTGTTTGCCAGCCTAGTCAGATGGCTGGTAGTTTTATCAGAAAACAGAAGGCAGGCGGTTGTGTGCCGCTACGCGGCACGCTCCGGAGAATTGCGCGGCACAGCCGCGACAAAGCCTCCGTTTTCTGTCTTCTGCCTTCTGTCTTCTGATATGTATCTACAGCACTTTGGCCTGCGCGAAGCCCCTTTCACTTTAACCCCCGACACCAGCTTCTTTTTTGCCTGCTCAAGCTATCAGGAAGCGCTGAATACCTTGTTGGTGGCGGCGCGTAACGGCGAGGGCTTTATCAAGATCACCGGCGAGGTGGGAAGCGGTAAGACGATGTTGTGCCGAAAATTCCTGTCTGCGTTGAACCAGGGGCGCCAATCGACCACGTTGATCGGCACACAGGATCAAAGCATTGCCATAGCCCCTGCCACGCGCTTCATTACGGCGTATATTCCCAATCCCTATCTGGAGCCGCGCGCATTGTTGCAGGCCTTGGTGGAAGAATTTCGGCTGCCGGTAGGCAAGGATGCCGACCAGCATCAGTTGTTGAAGGCGTTGACGGGTACGCTGCTGGAATGCGCGCGCAATGGCCCGCGCGTTCTGGTATGTCTGGACGAGGCGCAAGCCATGCCGCTGGAAAGCATCGAGGTGCTGCGCTTGCTGACCAATCTTGAAACCGAGAAGCGCAAGTTGTTGCAGGTGGTGCTGTTTGGACAGCCGGAGCTGGACGAGCATTTGAGCCACCATTCAATTCGCCAACTGCGCCAGCGTATCAGTTTTCAATATGACCTGAAAGGATTGCGCAAGGATGAGCTGGAACGTTATTTGCGCCATCGTTTGGCAGTGGCCGGGTTTTCCGGCGAAACGCTGTTCAGCAAAAAGGCTATCAGCAAAATGCAACGCATTACACGCGGCACGCCAAGGCTGGTCAACATCGTAGCGCACAAGGCATTGATGCTGGCGTTTAGCGAGGGTCGGTTGCAAGTGTCCGTCAAGCATATCCGTGACGCCGCCGCCGATACGCCGGAAGTGTACCCGGATTGGCAGCCCTGGATGATCGTCGCTTTGCTGGTAATAATGGTGTCATTGGGTGTGGCCTGGATGGTTTTGCAATGAGTGTCATTAATCAGGTTCTGAATCAAATTGAAAAACGCGGTGGGCAGGGGTTGGCCGGGCAAAGCCTGGTGCGCGCCGTTCCGCCGAGGCGCGATATGCGCAAGCTCAGGATCGTGTTGCTGGTTATGGGCGCGGTACTGGCTATCGGCTTCATGGCATGGCAATGGCAACAGTCAAAAAAACGGGTCATTGCGCCGACGAGCAATGTCCAGGTTAAACCCGTTACGGTTATTGCCGCTCCGGCATCCGGCACTATGGGTGAGCCGATGGTTGAAACACTTGCGTCTGCATCGCGGTTGAGTTCGGAATTGAGCGCTGTTTCGTCACCTTCCTTTTCTGAGGAAAAAAATAACTCTGCCGAACCGGCTAAACCTTCAGGCCTATCAACCAGGCCATTACTAAGCCCGCACAGCTCACCGGTTGGACAGGCCACTACCGTACCGACACGACCGTCGAACGAATCCAGTAAGCCGTCACCAAGCCGTCGCGGTACATCGACCCCGACTCGTACTATTACATCGGAAAGGCCGCTGGACGAGTCAGACGAGCCGATGCAAATGCAAGGTGGTTTGCCGAAGAAGCAAATCAGCCCGGCACAACAAGCGGAAGCGGAATTTCACAAGGCGTCCGAATTGGCGCAACGGGGAAGTATCTCCGACGCCCTGGCGGGATATGAGGCGGCATTGCGCCTGAATCCGGGGTATGACAAGGCACGGCAGGCTCTGGTGGCATTGCTGCTGGAAAGCAAGCGTGGTACAGATGCAGAACGGATATTGCACGAGGGGATAAAGAACAGGCCGGAACAGGTGGGTTTTGCCATGTTGCTGGCGCGCTTGCAAGTGGAACGCGGCGCGGTTGGTGAAGCCTTGGCGACGCTGGACAAATCGTTGCCGTTTGCTAGCCAACAAGCCGATTATCAGGCTTTCCTCGCGGCATTGCTGCAACGCCAGAATCGCCACAATGAAGCGGTCGCACATTATGAAATTGTGCTGCAACTCGCTCCGAACAATGGTATTTGGCTGATGGGTTACGGCATTTCCCTGCGGGCGGTGCAACGCAACGCCGAAGCAAAAGACGCGTTCAAGCGCGCGCTTGAAACGCAAATGCTCAGCCCGGAATTGCGGGAGTTCGTGCAGCAAAAACTCAAGGGGCTTTGAGAGGCAGAAAACATCGGTGCAACTGTGCCGTAAACGAAACACAAAATAGAGGCAAATAA
Source organism: Gallionellales bacterium GWA2_55_18 (assembly GCA_001801055.1). Taxonomy (GTDB): domain Bacteria; phylum Pseudomonadota; class Gammaproteobacteria; order Burkholderiales; family Gallionellaceae; genus Gallionella. Next base: position 27,975 of record MGWP01000058.1, read on the forward strand.
AAACCGCCTTTTGTTACCCGCTTCTTGAATGCGGCAACGTTCGCGCCACCACCCATGCACTAACTCTGTCTGCTCCACGTTTTTGCACCGCTCCGGCAAGTGCGTTCAGGCTGGCTCCGGTGGTCAGCACGTCATCCACCAGAGCGACGTGCCTGCCGGTTAGATCCGCATCGCAGCAAAATGCATCGCGCATGTTTTTTTTGCGTTCCTTCCACGGCAGGGCAGATTGTGGCAGGGTATCGCGCACGCGCTGGCATGCATTGGGCAACAGTTCGATGCCCAGTCCACACGCGGTTTTGGCGGCGAGCAGTTGCGATTGATTGAAGCCGCGTTCGCGCAATTTGGCCGGATGCAGCGGCATCGGGATGATGCAGTCGGGCAATTCGGTCTTATCAATGCGGTGCGCCAACTTTTCCGCAAAGGCGTATGCCAGAGCGAGCTGTTCGCCGTATTTCATTGCCTGGATCAGCTTGTCGAGCGGGAAGGTATAGCCGAATACGGCGGTGGTGTGGGCGAATAACGGCGGATGTTTCAGGCATTGTCCGCATATTTCGCCGGTCGGGGTCGGCAGGGCGCAGCTTGGGCAATACGCCGCGTCGAGATAGGGCAGGGTATCGTCGCATGCCGCACACCACAACCCCTCGCGGCTCATGCTGCCGCATAGCACACAGGGCTGCGCGGGCAAAAAGTGCTTAATTTCTGCGCTAATGTTCAAAATAACATTGCGTAAAATTGACAAATCATTGCCCTTTCAAGGATGATGCGCCGTTTTCGTTTAACCCGAATTTACCGTAAGGGCGCGATTTATCGCGCCCTTTGGTTGCGGGGTCAGGACGCGATAAATCGCGCCCCTACAGTATTGCACTATTGATTGGAAAATGGAGTTATTCCATTTCTAAATTAAAAGTGCGATGTCGTGATTATCGTCGTTTCAAAATAGAATTGGAATCAAACCACTATGAGTACCCAAACCATAGAATTCATCCGCCCCACCAAGCAGGCTACCACTCCGCAACGCTGGAGCGTGCCCGATGTGGAAGCTTTGTTCAAGCTGCCGTTCGCCGATCTGCTGTATCGCGCACAGCAGACTCACCGCAAACATTTTGACCCGAATGCGGTGCAGCTATCCACCTTGCTGTCGATCAAGTCCGGTGGCTGCACCGAAGATTGTGGCTATTGCCCGCAATCGGCGTTTAATTCCTCTGGTGTGGAAGACCGGCAAATGCTTGCTGTGAGCGCAGTGGTGGAGGCCGCGCGCGCCGCGCAACAAAAGGGCGCCGGGCGTTTCTGCATGGGCGCGGCATGGCGCGAGCCGACCGATGAGGATATGGAGAGCGTGGTGGAGATGGTCAAGGCGGTGCGCGACTTGGGCATGGAAACCTGCGCCACGCTGGGCATGCTGAACGACGAACAGACCGAGCAACTGCGGGCCGCCGGGCTGGATTATTACAACCACAACCTGGACACTGCGCCGGAGTTCTACGGCAACATCATCAGCACGCGCGACTACCAGGATCGGCTGGATACGCTGGAGCGGGTACGCAAGGCGGGGATGAACGTATGCAGCGGCGGCATCGTCGGCATGGGCGAGAACCTGACGCAGCGCGCCGGGCTGATCGCGCAACTGGCCAACATGGATCCTTACCCGGAGAGTGTGCCGATCAACAACCTGGTCAGGGTGGAAGGTACGCCTCTGGCACAAGCGGAGGAGCTTGACTCGCTGGATTTCGTGCGCACCATCGCGGTGGCGCGAATCACCATGCCTGCGGCGCGTGTGCGGCTCTCCGCCGGACGGCAGCAGATGTCCGATGCGGTGCAGGCATTATGTTTCCTCGCTGGCGCAAACTCGATCTTCTATGGTGAGCAATTGCTCACTACTGGCAATCCGGATGTTGAAGCGGATCGAGCCTTGCTCGATAAATTGGGTATGTACCCGTCTACCGATAAACAATAAGGCTATTTCCGGTATGGCAGAGGTTTTTTTAGAAGTACTCTTTAACTCTGCTCCCAAGGCAACCCAGCCGCCCTCCACCCGCCGACCGTGTTGCGGTGCTCGTCGGCATCCATGTCGCCCTCGAAGCCTTCCAGCACGTTGTAGCAGTCGCTGTAACCGGCCTGCGTGGCAGCCGTGGCGGCGTGGTGCGAGCGCGCCCCGCTACGGCACATAAAGAGTACTAAAGCCTCCTTGTCTAATTGCTGTTCGAGCTGGGCGATGAAATGCGGATTGGGTTTCATGCCGGGGTAGGTTACCCATTCGATTTCTGCGGCGCCGGGTACGCGCCCTACCCAATCCAGCTCGGCGCGACTGCGCACATCCAGCAACTTGGCTCCGGGAGCGGATTGCAGAATTTCATAGGCCTCGTCCGGATACAGCGTCCCCTTATAGGGCAGATTCATTTCCTTGGCACGTTGTTGTGCGGCTTGCAGAATGGCGGTGATTTTTCCCATATCGATTCTTTCTTTTGAATGTAAGGGTGCGGCGGATGTAGAATTGCCCCCGCACCATGATCGCATACTAGCGCAACCGAAATGAAAAATCACGCACCTCCTCAGCAATCCAGAGCGGACATCGGGGCTTTCGAGCCAACCAATCCGGAGCGTTTTGCCGCCGCGCAGAAGAGTACCTGGGTGAGCATCGTTATCAATTTGTTATTGACGTTTTTTCAGGTGGCGGGTGGATTTTTCGCTCACTCGCAAGCCTTGATGGCTGATGGTTTGCATTCCCTGTCGGATTTGCTTTCCGATGTATTGGTGTTATATGCGAACCGTCACGGCAACCGCCACGCCGATGCCAACCACCCTTATGGCCACGCGCGGGTGGAAACCGCCGCAACGCTTATCCTGGGGGCTTTTCTTGCTGCGCTCGGCGCGGGGCTGCTGGTGGCTGCCGCAATGCGCTTGCAGCAGCCCGATGCGTTGCGGGCTGTAAACCCGCTGGCTCTCGCTATCGCGGTTATCGCCCTGATTGCCAAAGAAGGAATGTTCCGTTACATGCTGGCGGTAGCCAAGCGGGTTCGTTCGCAGATGCTGGTGGCAAACGCATGGCATGCGCGTTCGGATGCGGCATCTTCATTGGTGGTTATCGTCGGGATTGTCGGCAACCTGCTGGGTTATACCTTTTTTGATTTGCTTGCCGCTGCGGTGGTGGGGGTAATGATCGCGCATATGGGCGGGAAACTGGCTCTGGAGGCGATGGCGGAACTGATCGATACCGGCTTGGATGAGGAGGAGGTCGATGCAATCCGGCAAACCTTGCTCAATACCCACGGTGTGCGAGGGTTGCATGAGTTGCGTACCCGCAAGATGGCGGATAATGCGCTGGTCGATGCGCACATTGTGGTTGACCCCAAGATCAGTGTGTCGGAGGGGCATCACATTGCCGAATCGGCGCGTTATGCCGTGCTCAACAAGCATCACGTGATGGATGTGATGGTGCATATCGATCCGGAGGACGACATGCAAGCTAAATCCAACGCACATTTGCCGGGACGTCCCGGCCTGCTGGCGCACTTGGCGGAGAGGCTGGGAGATGCGAGCTTGACGAGCAACCGTGTGGTGTTTCATTATCTGGATGGCAAGGTGGATGCGGAGATATATCTGGCCGCTGTCCGGCAACAGCCCGAGCAGGCTGATGCGTTGCAGGCACGTTGCGATGAACTGGTGCATGATGATGAATTATTCCGCGCCATTCATGTTCATCGCAGTCATGCGCAAAACTAGTGCATAAATAGCTTGCGCCGCCCATTTTTGGTGCAAATATTTTGCGCGCTGCATGGCGGGCTTATGGCACAATGCCAGCCTGCCGTGCGTGAAAAATTGGCACGCTTCGTGCGTATTGAATTCCGGTTTCTGCTTTACCGGCTATATTAATTTCATTTTTCGTATTCTTGGGGGAGAAAGTTATGTCGATGTCGGCAAATGATGTGTTGAAGATGATTAAAGACCGCGACGTTAAGTTCGTGGATTTCCGTTTTACCGATACGCGCGGCAAGGAGCAGCATGTCGGTGTGCCCGCCAAGTATGTAGGCATGGAAAAGTTCGAAGAAGGCCATGCGTTTGATGGCTCCTCCATTGCCGGCTGGAAAGGCATTCAGGCGTCGGACATGCTGCTGGTGCCGGATCCGGCGACGGCTTACCTCGATCCGTTCATGGACGAAAATACCCTGGTGATCACCTGTGACGTGATTGAGCCGACCGACGGCAAGGGTTATGACCGCGATCCGCGTTCCATCGCGAAGCGCGCCGAGGCTTACCTGAAGTCCAGCGGTATCGGCGACACGGCTTATTTCGGCCCGGAGCCGGAGTTCTTTATTTTTGATTCGGTGAACTGGCATGTCGACATGTCCGGCTGTTCTCTCAAAATCAACTCCGAAGAAGCCGCCTGGGCAACCGGCGAGAAATTCGATGGTGGCAACACCGGGCATCGCCCCATGGTAAAGGGCGGCTATTTCCCGGTTCCACCGGTCGACAGCCTGAACGATATCCGCGCCGCGATGTGCCTGGCGCTGGAAGACATCGGTATCGAAGTCGAAGTGCATCACCACGAAGTGGCGACCGCCGGGCAATGCGAAATCGGCACCAAGTTCAACACCCTGGTGCGCCGCGCCGACCAGACCCAAGTGCTGAAATACGTCGTGCATAACGTCGCGCACCAATACGGCAAGACCGCGACCTTCATGCCCAAGCCCATCGTTGGCGACAACGGCTCCGGCATGCATGTGCATCAATCGATCTGGAAGGACGGCAAAAACCTGTTTGCGGGTAACGGTTATGCGGGCCTGTCCGAGACCGCGCTGTACTACATCGGCGGCATCATCAAGCACGCCAAGGCGCTGAATGCGATCACCAACCCGGGCACCAACTCCTACAAGCGTCTGGTTCCGCACTATGAAGCGCCGGTCAAGCTGGCCTATTCGGCGAAGAACCGCTCCGCGTCGATCCGCATCCCCTATGTGCAAAGCGACAAAGCGCGCCGCATCGAGACCCGTTTCCCGGATCCGACCGCGAACCCGTACTTGTGCTTTACGGCGTTGATGATGGCTGGCCTGGATGGCATCCAGAACAAAATCCACCCCGGCGACCCTGCCGACAAAAATCTGTATGATTTGCCGCCGGAAGAAGATGCAAAGATCCCGACCGTGTGTGCGTCGCTGGATGAAGCGCTGGCGCATCTGGACAAGGATCGCGAGTTCCTGACGCGCGGCGGCGTGTTCTCCAACGACTTCATCGATGCCTACATCGCCCTGAAGATGGATGAGGTCAACCGCCTCCGCATGACCACGCATCCGGTTGAGTTTGATATGTATTACAGCATTTGATCACATAATGCAGAAAAGCAAAACGGGGCGCAAGCCCCGTTTTTCATGAGCGGTAAATTTGTCTGTGCCTGGCGCTTGCCCTATACTTGCTTGTGCCAATTTGCAGGAGGAACATGATGAAACTTGGATGCTTGCTAGGAATTTTGTGTCTCAGCCCAGCTTTGGCGCAGGCGGAGATTTACAAGAGTGTCGATGCAGATGGCCATGTTACTTATTCCAGCACACCCATCAAAGGCGGCAAGAAGATTATTCTCGAGCCGTTGCCTACCATGGCTCCACTGGCGCGCGCGCGGCCTGCCGCTTCGCCGGAAGGCTTTCCAAAAGTGGATGGCACGACGCAGAGAGGGCGCGATGACACGCGCCGCAAAATCCTGCAAGACGAATTGGACTCCGAGCAGAAATTGCTCGAAGAATCCATGCAGCGCTTGAAGGAGGGGGAGGCCAACCCAGAAGTTTACAAAGGCCAGGGCGGAAAAACCTACCGCAACGTAGCGAAATACGAAGAAAAAATCAAGCTACTGAACGAGCAGGTCGATTTGCATCAAAGAAACATCGAAGCGCTGAAAACCGAGCTGTCCAAACTCAAGTAAGCCCATTTTTCTGGCATGTATTCTGCTTTGCATGAACGTATGCTCGAATTTCCTTATCTTACCCTTGAACATCTCGCCACAGCGGTCATCCTGCTGGATGGAGAGTCGCGTATCGTTTACATCAATCCGGCAGCAGAAAACCTGTTTGACGTGAGCGGCAAAAATTTGTTTGGGCATGAGATGCCGCAAGTATTTACCCATACCGGGCAATTGGCCAATGCGATACAGCAAGCGATTCATAACAACGCCAGTTATATCGAGCATGATCTGACGCTGGGCACGCCCGTGCATGGCAAATTGCAGTTACGCTGCACTGCTACTCCATTGCAATTTTCCAACGGGCATGGCAAGGATGCTGCACCTGATGGTGAAACCCGTCATGCCAGTTCCCCTGATGGAGCTACTAGCCATTCCACTAGGTTGTCAAAGAACGACACCCAAGTCGCTGTTTATCCCGCAAGCGGGCGAGGAGGCGAACGAGAGAGGCAATCTTCAATCCCTGCGGACGATGGGGCAAACGAATCGTTGCGCAAGCTTCGTTATAGCTGTTATTTGCTGCTGGAATTTCACCCGATGGACAGGACGCTGAAGCTGGCACGCGAAGAGCAGATGCTGGACCAGACACAGGCTAACCGCCTGCTGCTGCGCAACCTCGCGCACGAGATCAAGAACCCGCTCGGCGGCATACGCGGCGCGGCGCAATTGCTC
>MGWP01000059.1:0-26010 GCA_001801055.1 Gallionellales bacterium GWA2_55_18
CGTTGATCAGTTCGGGCGTGGCCTGGATGCTGCCGACCTTGGCGCGCGCTTCGGTAACACCGAGCAGCACGGCTTGCTCCTGCGCGGCGAAACCCTTGACGGTGTTCACCAGATTGGGAATCAGATCGGCGCGGCGCTGGTACTGGTTCAGCACTTCCGCCCAGCTCGCCTTAATCTGTTCATCGGTGGTTTGAAAGGTGTTGTAGCCGCAGCCGCTGAGCAATAAAGCCAGACATATTGCCCAAAAATAATTACGCATGGCTTCTCTCCTTGGAAATCGTTAATGGGAAAATAATTGAAATGTGCGAAAATGGAAATATACGCTAAACCTTTGCCATTTGGAAAAGCAACCCGAAAGAAATATTCCCTGAATGCCGCATCTCTGGAGTGCCGCTAAAGCAAATCATGCTCCCACATTCGCTGACATCGCACATCGAACTCAATGTATCCGCCGCACTGGAGGAAGACCTTCGCGACGGCGACCTGACCGCGCAATTGATCCCGCCCATGCAGGCCGCCTCGGCCAGCGTCATCGCGCGGCAGGAAGCGGTGCTGTGCGGTACGCTGTGGTTCGAAGAATGTTTTTTCAGGCTTGACCCCAACTGCAAAATCCACTGGGCAATACCGGAAGGCAGCATCATGCTGCCCGATCAGCAACTGTGCGAAGTAGAGGGCAACGCGCGCGCTTTACTCAGTGCGGAGCGTTGCGCGCTGAATTTTCTGCAAATGCTGTCCGGTACCGCCACGCTGGCACGGCGCTATGTGGAGGCCGTGGCAGGAACCAAGGCAAAAATCATGGACACGCGCAAAACTCTGCCGGGACTGCGCATCGCGCAAAAGCACGCGGTGCTCGTCGGCGGCGGACACAACCAGCGCATCGGGCTGTTCGACGGTGTGCTGATCAAGGAGAATCACATCGCCGCAGCAGGCAGCATCGGTTTGGTGCTGGAACAGGCGTTCCGCACCACCCCGGCTGGAGTACCCATCCAGATTGAAGTGGAAGACCTGCCACAGCTTTTCGAGGCGATCAGCGCGGGCGCCAAGCTGATACTGCTCGATAATTTTTCCCTCGTCGATATGCGTCTCGCCGTAGCACACGCCGCCGGGCACACAGAACTGGAAGCCTCCGGCGGCATCACGCTGGAAAGCGTGCGCATGGTTGCGGAAACCGGCGTGGATCGGATCTCAATCGGCGCACTGACTAAGGATGTCACGGCGATTGACCTGTCGATGCGCTTCGCACCTCGAACTACCCTTTAATTCCAGATTGTCCGTTAGCATTTGAGGCATCGGTAAATCAAGGGGTTGTAGGCCGTGTTTTAACCCGACTTGTCGGGCTGAAGCCCGACCGATCTATTGGATTATTTAGGTTAATTCCATTTGCCTTTCAAAACATTGCCCAGCAAAAAAGCGCCCTGCTGCCGCGTTACCATCGGTAAAGATTTTGCTCTGCGCTCAAATCAAGTACACCTCTAGAAATTCAGGGTTTGCCAAAATGCAAGGCGCGTAGCGGATGCTCGCAAATGCGGGTTTTTAGAGGCACCCTCAAATTTTCCCAGACACTCCCGCCGCCTCAAATGTTGCCATCCCGTTATGCAATGCACAGGCCAGTTGCAGCAGCGGCACGGCCATTGCGGCACCGCTGCCTTCGCCCAGCCGCATGCCGAGTTGTAACAGCGGTTGCGCATTGAGTGCGGCAAGCACGCACTGATGGCCGGGTTCGGCGGAGGTATGCGCGAACATCAACCAGCCGCTCACATGCGAATTAAGGCGTACCGCGACCAGCGCCGCAACCGAGCTGATGAAACCGTCCACCAGAACCGGGATGCCGTTTTGCGCGGCGGCCAAATACGCGCCGGTCAGCGCGGCGATCTCGAAACCACCCAGGTGGCGCATCACGTCAAGCGGTTGCGCCAGATTGGCCTGATGCAGATTCAGCGCGCGCTGGATTACGATAGCCTTGCGCGCCACGCCGTTGCCATCCAGCCCGGTACCTGGGCCTGCCAGTAATTGCGGCGATTCATGCAACAGTGCGCAGGCGACGGCACTTGCCGAGGTGGTGTTGGCGATGCCCATTTCACCACCGATAAACAGTTGAGCGCCATCCTGCTTTGCGCGCAACAGCGCTGTCCGCCCGGCTTGCAATGCTGCATCCAACTGCGCTTCGGTCATCGCTGAATCACGCGCAAGATTGGCCGTACCCGCCGCAATGCGTTCATCGCGCACGTTTGCCAGCGGTTCGACCGGCGACACCGTACCGAGATTGACGACTTCCAGCGTGGCTTTCAAGCATGTTGCCAGCACGCTGATCGCCGCACCACCGCGCGCAAAGTTGCGCACCATTTCCGCCGTGACAGCCTGTGGGAAAGCGGACACACCCTCTGCCGCGACGCCATGATCTGCGGCGAAGATGCTGATATGGGCGTGCTCCATCAACGGTTTGTCCGTGCCTTGCATCGCGGACAATTGCACCGCAATGGCTTCCAACCTGCCCAATGAGCCAGGCGGCTTGGTGAGTTGCCCTTGACGTTTCAGTGCTGCAGTACGCGTTGATTCGTTTAATACGGCACAGGGTTGCGCCAGCCAATCGGTATTCATATTCTCTCCTATCTCCTCGAAAAATGCAGCCAACTATTTGTATTTATATAAAAATCACGTGATGCTCGGCTCTTGCGCCTTCGATAACCACCCACTTATCGGGTGAGCCGTTTGTAGAGCGAGCCATGCGTGCGCCGAAGCGGCGCTGAATTAAACGCCTTATTTCAAAGCATCACAAGCGGCTTTCGATGCTTCGTGTTTTCCGATTGCCTGCTATAGTAAACACTTCAACGCTTTGTTTAAGGCAGACATGGCAGTCGAAACCGAACTCAAATTGCGCATTGCCCCGGAGCAGCTTGCCAGGCTAAAGCGCCATCCGCTGCTCAAGGCGCACCAGGTTGCACGCCCGACCACTGGCCGCCTCTACAATATTTACTTCGACACTCCAAAACTCGAATTGCACAAATCCGCAATGGCGTTGCGCCTGCGCCGCGCCGGGCGGCAATGGCTGCAAACCTTGAAGGGCGGCGGCTCGGTCAAAGCGGGGATGCATCAGCGCAACGAGTGGGAGATACCGGTGAGCCGTGCGGTACTGGATTTTTCCTCGCCGCAAGCAGCGGAGTTGGGGAAGCATTTGCCCCAGCCGTTGCGCAAGAAATTGCAGCCGGTTTTCATCACCGATTTTTCCCGCATTAGCCGCATGCTGAACTGGCAGGGCGCGCAAATCGAGCTGTGCATAGATCGCGGCGAGGTGCGCACCGAACAGCGCAGCACACCGATCTGCGAACTGGAACTGGAGCTGAAATCCGGCGAGCCGTGCCAGTTGTTCGAGCTGGCGCTGGAACTGCTGGAAATCGTGCCGTTCGAGCTGGAAGCAGTCAGCAAGGCGGAACATGGTTACCGGCTGCTGACGGGATATGCCGACAGGCCGGTTAAAGGCGATGCGCCGGGCATCGCCAAAAACGATACGCTGGCAGATGCGCTGCAAGCGCTGATCTGGTCATGCCTGCTGCATTTGCAGGGCAATTTGCGCGGGGCAATGACCAGCGACGATGCCGAATACCTGCACCAGATGAGAGTCGCCCTGCGGCGTTTGCGCGTGGTGCTGCGCATGGCCGAAAAATTCAGCGCCGACGAATCGCTGAGCGCATTGGGCGGCGAAATCGCGGCGTTGTGCGTCGCGCTGGGGCGAACCCGCGAATGGGATGTGTTCATCGCGCAGACGGTGCAACCAATATGCGCGCGGATGGCCGGCCATGCAGGGTTGCAGGCCTTGCTGGCAATCAGCGAGCGGCAGCGTGCGGCGTGTTATGCCGGGTTGCGTGGCGCAAAACAGGCGCGCGAATTGCAGCGGCTGATTTTGCGCTTTGCCCTGTGGATGAATGGCGAATACTGGCGGTCACCGCAAAAAACTACCGTGCCGCCAGTGCAGGATTTCGCCACCCGCCGTCTGCGCAAGCTGGCCAAGCAATTCGCCCAAACCGGGCGGCAACTGGATACCCTCGATGACAAGCGGCTGCACGCCCTGCGCATCCTCGCCAAGAAGCTGAGATACAGCGCGGAATTCTTCGCCGCGCTATATGATAAACAAAAAACCGCAGCATTCCTCTCCGCATTGAGCGAGGTGCAGGAGGTGCTCGGGCAGATCAACGATGTGGCGGTAGCGCACCGCCTGTTGGACGAACTGGCGGCGCTGCCGGAATTAGCCACGCACCGGGAAGCGGTTGCGCTGGCCAAGGGCTGGATCGCGCATGGTCTGTCGCGCCAGCTCGCTGCATTGCGCAAGGCCGTCCGGCGTTTCGCCAAACAGGCCGAATTCTGGGGTAGCTAAATTATCGGCACAGAAAATTTCATCTGCCCCGTTTTCATTTTCCGTTTCTCTCTCCGCGATGTTTCGTCAGGTGGGCGGCAATCCAAGTAATCCCGACTGCTACCGCCATCAGCCCGAAGGCGATGCCGATCCGGCTGATGTAATCCGGCGCCAGCAGCAGCAAAGTGCCCAGCTCCAGCATCATCGCGCCGGACATCAGCTTGAGCAACCGGCCTTCGCGCTCCGTGAGTTTTCTCGCGCCGAGGCTGCTGGCAAAAACGGCGACGATCAGCGCCAGCGGCAGGACGTAGATCAAATTATAGGCAGCGAGATAGCCATAGCGCGCAGCGGGAGCAAGGTCTGCCAGGGTAAGCAGGCGCGTATAGACCATGGGGAAGCCTGCCGTGCATAACAGCTCGTAAAAGTTGGCTGCGACGGCCAAAAATATCGTGGCGGCGAGCATGGCCGGCAAGCTGTCGGCGTTGAGGATGGCGCGGCTGAGACGGAATATTCCGGGCTTTTTAGATTCCGGGATGGACAGCGTAAAGCCCTTCTCGAAGCGGAAAAAATCCTTCACGTTCACCGCGCCAACGAAGACTGCCAACGCACCCGCAGCCAACGTAACCCAGGCAAGGTGGCCGAATAGCTGGAAGATATTCAGCCAAGCGGCCATGAAGGCGAAATACATGATGCCAGATACCAGCACAAAGATGCCGCCGATAACCAGCATGCGGCTGCGGCTCTTCTGGTGCGCCATCATAGAGAGCAAAAACAACAACACAAAGAAGGCGCAGGGGTTGAAGGCATCCAGCCCGGCGATGACGAGGGTGAGCGTCGGCAATGAGAGGCTAGCGGGGTCGACGGCGCCAATCAGCGGTAGATGGATAGGTTCGGGCGGCGGCGCTGGCGCCATCATCGCGCCGCCCCGCCCACTGCCTATGGCGCGCGCACGGCAGTCGTCGAGGCGCTGGCGAATCCTCGCGCCGGTGGTTTCGTCGCTGCCCCAGCCGACATGCATCTCGCCGCAGAACAGCAGCGCTGGGACAGAAGCCGCGTCTTCACCCAGTTGCCGCGCCATGTCCTGATACTGGCGGGCGTTTTCCGGATGGCGGGTGAGTTCCAGAGCATGCAACTTCACCCACGGGCGCGCCCGTGGTATTGCCTCGATGTAAGGATGCGCCTCGGTGCAGTGCGGGCAGGTAAGCGACCAGAAAAAATAAAGCTGCACTTCAGGCTGACCGTTTGCGCCGGGTTTGAGCCAGGTATCGTCGGCCTGACCAGCATTGGAAAACAGTGCAAGCAGGCAGGTGGCTACGAAAAACAGGAGCTTACCGATCATCGCGAGTTTTTGTGGCATTTGTCGGCATGATACCCGCCGGGGCGATAGACAGAAAGACGCGTGACTAACAGAACACGCTGAGGCTTGGGGCATATTCTCCAAATCCGATAACATCGATTCGATATTGCGCGGTGTTTGGTAGTAGAGGTCATTCATGCGGCGAAGCAGCGGCCTATTGCCCTGATATAACCACCCTCTTACTCCCGCGTATTCGACTGTGTCTCGAACTGCGTCAAATCCACCAGTGGCTGAGACATCCAACCCGGTTGGCGGTGTTCCGCGACCACGTTGGTGAAGATGCCGCCGCGCACGTAGAACTTCGCGGTGAGGCGCATGAAACGAGGCTCGGTGGCGGCGACCAGATCGTCGAGGATGCGGTTGGTGACATCCTCGTGGAAATGCCCTTCGTTGCGGAACGACCAGATATACAGCTTGAGACTCTTCAGTTCGACGCATTTCTCGCCGGGGATGTAATCGAGGGTCAGCGTGGCGAAATCCGGCTGGCCTGTCTTGGGGCACAGACAGGTGAACTCAGGGATTTCCATGTGGATATGGTAATCGCGCCGCGGGTTCGGGTTGGGGAAAGTTTCCAGCGTTTTATCGGGTTGCGTAGCCATTTGGTGAGGTGTCCCGCTTCGGTTAGAATAGCGCGCATTATAACGTTGCGATACCCAAATTGCGTCTTTCCCAGATTAAACTCGCTGGCTTCAAATCCTTCGTTGATCCCACGCACATAGCGTTGCCGGGTCAAATCGTGGGCGTGGTCGGGCCGAACGGTTGCGGCAAGTCGAATGTGATCGATGCGCTGCGCTGGGTGCTGGGCGAATCGAAGGCTTCCGCGTTGCGCGGCGAGACCATGCAGGACGTGATCTTCAACGGCACGAGCAAGCGCAAGCCGGTGTCGCGCGCCAGCGTGGAGCTGATTTTCGACAACTCGCTGGGCAAGGCCGCCGGGCAGTGGTCGAGCTACGCGGAGATTTCCATCAAGCGCATCCTGCAGCGCGACGGCGAATCCAGCTACCACATCAACAACCAGCATGTGCGACGCAAGGACATCACCGATATTTTCCTCGGCACCGGGCTGGGACCGCGCGCCTACGCGATCATCGAGCAGGGCATGATCTCGCGCATCATCGAGGCGAAACCGGAGGAGCTGCGCGTGTTCCTCGAAGAGGCGGCGGGCGTGTCAAAATACCGCGACCGGCGCCGCGAGACCGAGCTGCGCATCGGCGATACGCGCGACAACCTGCTGCGCGTCAGCGACATCCTGCAGGAACTGGAAAAACAACTGGTGCATCTGGCCGAGCAGGCCGAAGTGGCGAAACAGTACCGCGCGCTGGAAACGCAACGCAACACCACGCAGCATCTGTTCTGGCTGGTGAAAAAGCAGGGGGCCGAGACGCAGCGCGCGAGATTTGCGCAGGCGATGGAAAAGACCCGCAACGAGCTGGAAGCCGAAACCGCACGGCTGCGCGATGTCGAAAGTCAACTGGAAACCGCGCGTAACGGGCATTACCAACTTTCCGATGCAGTGCATGTCAGGCAGGGTGAGCTGTATACCGCGAATGCCGAAATCGCGCGGTTGGAGCAACATATCAAGCATGTCGCCGACCAGCGCCAGCGCATGGCGCAGCAGATCGTCAACACCGAAAAACAGATCGAACAGCAACAGCATCAGCGCCAGGGCATCCATTCCCTGCTGGAGCACTGGCAGCGCCAGCAGGACGGCGCGACCGTCAAGGTTGCCGAAACCGAACAGCACGCGCAATTGGAAAGCCACAACCTGCCGCATGCCGAAGAGGCGGCGCGCATCGCTCAGGAGCGCTACAACGCCTTGCAGCGCGAAGAACTGCAACTGCAACAGCAATTGCAATTGGCCGATACACAACGCGAACATTTGCAGCGCAACGTCCAACAACTGGAGTCGCGCCGCTTGCGCCTGCTGCTGGAAAAAGACAACCTGCCGCGCCCCGACGGCGGCGCGCTGCAAGAGACGCAGCAGCAACTGGCCGAGCTTGAGGCGGAGCGCGCCGAACAAGTGGAGAAGCTGGCGCAATTGCAGGAACAATTGCCGCTGGCCGATAACGAACGGCGCAACCAGCGCGCTTCGTTGCAGCAGCAGGAACGCGTACTGGCACAGACCGAGGCGCGCCTGGATGCGTTGCAACAGTTGCAGCAGCATATCGATACCGACAAGAACCTCAACGACTGGTTGCAGCAGCACCAGCTCGAAAAATTGCCGCGCCTGTGGCAATCCATCCGCATCGAAAACGGCTGGGAGGATGCGCTGGAAGCAGTGTTGCGCGAGCGGTTGAACGCGATCGCCATGCCGTCATTGGGCGATGCCGCCGCGTGGAGCGATGCGCCACCGGGAAAACTGGCGCTGTTTGCGCCGGAAGCCGCTGGGCAAAATAATGTCGCTGAGACAAATCAACTAACGCCATTGCTCGGTTACGTGCAATGCCAGGATGCGCAAGTACTACCCGTCATGCGCGATTGGCTGACACATGTGTATGCTGTGGCGGATGTGGCGCAGGCTTATGCGCAGCGCGCGCAGTTGCCGCCGGGCGGCTGGTTCGTTACCCAAGGCGGGCATCTGATCGGTGCACACAGCGTGCTGTTCCACGCGCCGGACAGCCAGTTGCACGGCGTGCTGGCAAGGCAGCGCGAAATCGAACGGCTGGATCAGGAACTGGCCGAACAGAATAACAACGCGGAATATTCCAGACAACAGGTCACGCAGGCCGAGCAGCGCTATCAATCCATTGAGGCTCAGATCGCGCCGTTGCGCAGCGCAGGCAACGAGTTGCAGCAACGCCTGCACGGCCTGCAAATGCAGATACTCAAACTGAATCAGGCGCTCGAGCGCAGCGCGGAACGCACCATGCAGATTGAGCATGAGATGCAGGAGCTGACCGATCTGCTGGGCGACGAGCAGCGCCAGCAGCAGGATGTTAACGAACAGATGGAGATATTGCGCGAACAAATCGGTGAGTTTCATACTCAAGTCGATGAGGCGCAACGCCACGCCAACCAGCAGGATATTGCATTGCGCGAGCAGCGCAGCCGGGTGCAGCAGGCGCAACATGCGTTGCAGGAGGCGCATTTTTTCGCCAAGACCTGCACGGATAAAATTGCCGACCTGCAACACAACACCCAGCAGATCACCGGGGCGCTGGCGCAATTCGAGCAGAGCCTGACGCAATTGCGCGCCGAACTGTCGGGCGGCGAGGATGAAACAACCAAGCAGCAATTGCAGGTTGCGCTGCAAACGCGCCAAGCTACCGAGCAGGCGCTTGCCGAGGCACGCAACGTACTGGAAAACGCCACAGTTGGCCTGCAAAAACTCGAACAGGAACGCCTCGCCTGCGAGCACAAACTCAATCCGCTGCGCGAAAAACTCGGCGAGTTGACACTCAAGGAGCAGGAGGCGCGCCTGCATTTCGAGCAATGGGCGGAGCAATTGCAGGGCGTCGACGAACAGGCGCTGCTGCCGCTGCTGGAATCCGGGAAACTTTTGGCCGGGCACCCGTCCGGCAACAACAAGCCGAATGCGTTACAGAACGAATTAAACCGGCTGAATGCGGATATCGAGGCATTGGGCGCGGTGAATCTCGCCGCGCTCGAAGAGTTGCAAACCGCAGCCGAGCGCAAAGCTTACCTGGATGCGCAGGCCAAGGATCTGAACGAAGCGATGGCTACGCTGGAAGAAGCGATCCGCCGCATCGACAAGGAATCGCGCGACCTGCTGATGGAAACCTATAACCAGGTCAACCAGCACCTGTCGGAGTTATTCCCGATATTGTTTGGCGGCGGCGAGGCACGGCTGGTGCTGACCGGCGAGGAAATACTCGACAGCGGTGTGCAGGTGATGGCACAGCCGCCCGGCAAGAAGAACAGCTCGATTCACCTGATGTCGGGTGGCGAGAAGGCGCTGACCGCGATCTCCCTAGTGTTCTCGCTGTTCCAGCTCAACCCCGCACCGTTCTGTCTGCTCGACGAAGTGGACGCACCGCTGGACGATACCAACACCGAACGGTTGTGTGAACTGATCAAGAAAATGTCGCAACATACCCAGTTTGTGTTCATCAGCCACAACAAGATCACCATGGAAATGGCTCAGCAATTAGTCGGCGTGACCATGCAGGAAAAAGGCGTGTCCCATGTGGTGGCGGTGGACATCGAAGAAGCGTTGCGGATGCGCGACGAGCTAGTTGTCGCGTAAGCGGGCATCGCGTAGGGGTGCGACTTATCGCGTCCCTACTGACCTACACTCTGAAGTGAGCTACCGATTCCTTGAGCGCGCCCGCCAATCTGTCGAGTTGGGTTGCGGTATCGCTGCTTGACGCGGTTGCGGCGCTGTTTTCCTCGGACATCTGGGCGATTTTCTCAATATTTGCGACAACCTGGTGAATTGCGGAATCCTGCTCGCGTATCGCATCGGCGATGCTTTGGACATTGTTCGCCACTTCGCCAGAGTCACCTCCTATGCGGTGCAACGCAGTCTCGGTTTTACCTACCAGCACAAGGCTTTCCGCAACCTGAGTATTGGCTTGCCGCATCCCGGTGACGGTCTCGCCGATGTGGTTCTGGATGTCGCCAATCAGCGAAGCGATCTCTTCGGTCGCTTTTGACGTGCGCTCGGCAAGTTTGCGCACCTCGTCCGCTACCACTGCAAACCCCCGCCCCTGCTCTCCGGCGCGTGCCGCTTCGATAGCGGCGTTCAACGCCAGCAGGTTGGTTTGGTCGGCAACTTCCTTGATTACCTGAATAATGCCGCCGATTTTTTTCGATCTATCGTCGAGCCGCCCCACATTGGCGTCCGACTCACGAATCAGCTCGGCGATGCCGTTTACGTTCCTTACCGTATCTGACATGGTGGCGAGCACCTGAGCGGTTCCGACGCGCGACTTGGCCACAATTTCTGCCGCAATTTGCGCATTTCCGGCCGTCTCGCTGATGCTGACCGATAGCTCCTCGACGGACGAGGCAACCGATGATGCGGAATCCGCCTGCGCGGCCGAACTCTGGTTAACCTGGCGGCTTGAAGCGGCCAGCATATTGGATGCGTCCGCGACACCTTCGCTGGAGCGGGTAACATGCGAAATGATGTTGCGGAATTTTTCCATCAGGTGATTGACTGCCTGCCCGACGCGCGCCGTTTCCTGCGTGCCTTTCTCGGGAATGCTGCGGGTAAAATCGTCTTTCGCCACCACATACTCGATTGCATCCACAACATCCTTCAATGGCCGGTTCACGCCGCGCGCCACCCATACCGATACCGCCACCGCGATTGTGATCGCCAGCGCCGCCAGGATCAGTTGCGTCAACAGGAGTGTGCGGCTGGACGACAGCAGGTTATCAACATCGGAATTGATATTTTTTGTAAGCAGTTGCTCGATCTCATGCATGCCGTTGATTCTATCGGTGCCCCGCTTGAACCATACGGTTGGATCCACATCGAATCCGCCCTGTGCGGAACGCTCGGCCATGATATTCCGCATGCGCTGCACGTCCTGCGCCGCATCGCCGCCCAGCAGTGATTTCAACGCCGCCTTTTCGGATTCGGTCGCGGAATCGGTGAATGTGTCCAGATAGGCTTCCTGCTTGAAGATTTTCCCCAGAATGGCGCGGTATTGGGCGGGCTCAACCTTGTTGGCAACAAATGCCCCCACGGTCAGCGCGCGTTCTTGCCCCGCATTTTCCTTGGCGTTTGCAAAAGCATGATAGGTCAAAAGTTTTTTCGCAATAGCCGGATCTCTGTTGTATTCGGCAGCGGTGCTCATTACCTCCAGTAGGTTACTGATGGCGCCGGTAAAAGAAGCAGATGATTCTGCGACGGGAATGGCAAGCTGCGTGGCTTGTTCGCGCGTTTTGGCAAGCCCGTTAAGTTTTTGACCGGCTTCTTCAATAGCCTTTTTCAGCCCCGGCATCGTGCTGGTATTGACACCATCCAGCAGCCGTTTGTAAGCGGCCAATTTTTCATCGGTTTTGGTGCGGAGTCCCGGTAGCACATCCGCAAATTTTTGGCCGTTCGATTGGATGAAGCCCGCCGTGGTGCCGCGTTCGACCTGCATAGGATGGATTAAATCGCCCGCCGCCACCGCCACTTCCATGATGGCGTGCGCTTGAACCGCGTTCTGGTAACGGCTCCAGCTATCCAAAATCAGCGCGCTGGAAAACAAAATCAGCGCAATCACGGGTACTGCGGTCAGCAGCGTAAGGCGCTGTGCGATTGTCGAGTGTGTCATTAGGTTTTTCTCCTCCGGTATCGTGGCTGAACTTGTGTTTCCGCAAACAGTGTGTTCCCAAAAACGCGGCAAAATCTTTTGCCGGGAACAAAAGGTTTTCACAAGACATTCTGCCTCATATTGCAACTAACGCATCGTAATTAACCTTAACCAATAATGAATCGGAGATTAGGTATGAAAATACAGGCTATTTATATGGCTTGAATCGGAATCGGGGCGCATGAACCTGCCCTTATTATGAGAACACTGAACAAACCCATCCGTTCGTGATGAGCCCTTCGACTGGCTGATGGAATGTGGATTTTTAGAGGCGACCTACAATCTATCGCCTATAAAATCACTCTTGCTCCAGCACGATTTCCCCAGCAACGCCTCGAATTCCTTTATAGGCACGGGCTTACTGAATAAATATCCCTGGTAGGCTTTGCAGCCGTGAAGTTTGAGAAAGGCCAGTTGCGCTTCGGTTTCCACGCCTTCGGCGATAACGTTGAAGCGGAAATTATGCGCCATGTCAATAATGGTTTGCACCATGATGGCATCGCTCGGGTCGGTCGCGATATCGTTGACAAAACTGCGGTCGATCTTGAGCTGGTTAAGCGGCAGTTGCTTCAAGTAGGACAACGATGAATAGCCCGTGCCGAAATCATCCAATGACAAGCCCACACCAAGCGTTTTTAGCGCATGCATTTTTGCCACGATGTCGGCCATATCGTCCAGCACCACGCTTTCGGTCAACTCCAGTTTCAGGTGTGCGGGGTCGATACCATGCTCGTTTATGATAGACGTTATTCTACCCACGAAATCCTTCAGTTTGAACTGCTGTGCGCTGACGTTCACGGCAAGCACTAAGCCGCATTTCTGTTCATCGTTACTCCATAAGGCGAGTTGCCGACAGGCCGTTTCAAGCACCCAAAGACCGATATCGAGAATCAGTTGGCTTTCTTCTGCGATGGGAATGAACTGGGCGGGAGAAATCATGCCGCGCTGCGGATGTATCCAGCGCACCAATGCCTCGGCACCGGTAATGCAGCCGGTATCGTCGACCTGCGCCTGGTAATAAAGCCTGAATTGCAGCTCGGCAAGCGCACGGTGCAAATCCGATTCTATCGCGATACGCGCTTCCAGAACGGACTGCATCTTCGGGTCGAAAAAACGCAGGGTATTCCGCCCCGCACCCTTTGCCTGATACATCGCAATATCCGCATATTTGAGCAGGGTGTCGGCGGATATCTCCCGATTGATAAACAGATTGACCCCGATACTGGCGGTGCTGTGGTATTCGTTCCCGTCGATGACATAGGACTGGTTGAGGGAGGCGAGAATTTTTTCACCCACTTCATCGGTCAATGTCACGGCCTGTTCCATATCGCCTTTTATATCTTCCAGCATTACCACAAACTCGTCGCCGCCGAGCCTGGCCACCGTATCGCCTTCGCGCACACAAGACTGCAAGCGCCGCGCCACTTCGACCAACAATACGTCGCCGCAATCATGCCCTTTGGTGTCGTTAATCACCTTGAAGTTATCAAGGTCGATGAACATGATCGCGCCGTGCCTGCCGCTACGTTCGCTGGTTGTCAGCGCATGCTGCAGGCGGTCGATCAACAGGCGACGGTTGGGCAGGTCGGTCAGCGAGTCATAAAAGGCCAGGCGGTGAATTTCATCATCTGATTTCTTGCGCTCGGTAATATCAAAAAAAGAGCCTACATAATGGGTGAGGACACCCTCCGTCGAAGTAACGGCGGTAATCGTCAACCACGCCGGAAAAACCTCGCCGCTCTTGCGTTTGTCCGCCATTTCACCGCTCCACGTTCCATCGCGGAAAATGGCGGCCCACATCTCATCATAAAATGCCTTGGGCCTTTTATCTCCCCTGAGCATGTTTGGGTTGCGGCCAATCACCTCTTCCGCCGTGTAACCGGTAATGTCGCAAAATGCCTTGTTGACCCGCAGAATTTTAGGGTGGCAATCGGTGATTATAATCGCCTCGTGCGTCTCGAAGGCAATCGCGGAAATGCGCAGATCTGCGGCGGCCTTGTCCAATTCTGCTTTTGCCAGATATTCGATTCTTTGTTTGTTCCACCAGGTCCACAGGATGATTCCCGCACCCAGAATAAATAATGCTGCAACGATCCAGACAATTACTTGCAAGCGATAGACATGTTCCAGAACCTCGTCCTTATCCATCTTGACCGTCATGCCCCACGGGCTGTCCGGCACGGCAATATTGAAGCCCAGGGTAGGTTTTTCGCGGTAATCGACCGCCTCTATTGGGCCGTAATAACCGTGCTTCAACATCTCTATGGTTGGAATGGGGAGTGCGTCGGCGCTCCTCCTGAACGGCAACCGGAGCTTGAGCGCAGTGTCTTTCTTGAAACGCAATTCATTGAGGAACAGCACATCGTCGCCGTCTCTGGTAACCAGCAATGTTTCGCCGGAAACACTTTCCACCGGCCAGGTTTGGAGCAGGGCGTACAGGAAACGCAAATCGTCGCGCAGCACCAGAACCCCCATAACCGCAGGGGTATCCGGTTTCAGCAGCGGGACGAAAATATCCAGCAGCGGCTTGTCCGGAGCGGATGGATCGCCGAAATAAATGGGTGAAACATGCAAGGAGTTTTCATTAATCGCGCGCAAAGCAAGGGATTTTGCCGTTTTGGACAATCCCGTATATTGCCCGCTGGCGAAGCGGATATTCGCTTTATCGTCCAGCAGCAACGCGCCCCCGTATTGATAGGCTTTTATTGCGGCTTCCAACGGTTGTCGAGCTACTGGGGGTATTTCGTCGGCTGGATTGTTCAACCAATGCTGGGTCGGAAGGTTGCCCAAAAATTTCGAGCCAACAATGGCATCACCCTTGCGCTCTTGAAGATATTTCTGGATCTGCCCGGCCTTGAGTTTGCCGATACCGTGCAAATTCTCAAACGCGCGGGTTTTTTCGATATGCTTGAAATTATCGATCAGGGCATAGCTTGCCGCACTGATAAGAATCACGAAATTAAGAAACAGGGTAACCGCCACAAGAGTGGGGTGGCGGTTTACCATGTTATTGATATTCATTGATCCTCTTTCAGTAACAGCCCGGTATTCAGTAACAGCCAGGCGTCATGCCGCCTGCACGGCAATCCGGTCGCGCTGCGCGACGATGCGGTTGCGCTCATCCACATAGACGAGTTGCGGGTGAAATTTTTGCAATTCCATCTCGGTGTACATCGCATAGGTCGCAATGATGAGAATGTCCCCCGGATTTGCCTTGTGCGCTGCTGCGCCATTCACCGAAATCACGCCGGAACCGCGCTGTGCGCGGATTGCATAGGTAGTAAAGCGCTCGCCGTTAGTAACATTGTAAATATCGATCTGCTGATACTCCCTGATATCGGCGGCATCCAGCAAATTGTCGTCGATCGCACAGGAACCTTCATAATGCAGCTCGGAGTGCGTGACGCGCACCCGGTGCAGCTTGGCTTTGAGCATGATTCTTTGCATGTATTGCTTCTCTTTCAGAAAAGGCAGGGATTATATAACAGCCGACGGTTCAAGTAGTCAATTGGTCAAGCAAACCTCGATATTGTCCAGCAAACGGGTATTGCCCAGTCTGGCTGCTGCCAGTATCACCAGTTCGCACTGCACCGGATCACCTTGTGCTGGGCTGGCGGACGGCATGACACGGTGCGCGCAAGCGGTGGGTGCGGGAATGCCGTCCCCCCGCCTCCTCCCGCAAACGGCTGGCTGCGCCAGTAACGTGTCGGAGGCGGGCTGCAAATCCGACTGGTTGCGTACCGCAACATAGTCTACCGACCAGCCTCTTGCTGCGAGGGTTTCGACTGCCTGTTGGCGCAATCGTTCAAAATTGCGCTCACCTTGCAGGATGGCAAGCCGCATGCCTTGCAGTACTGGATACAGGAAAACCGCCTCGCTACGCTCCGTGGCGCTCAAATACTGGTTGCGCGAACTCAAAGCCAGCCCGTCCGCCGCGCGCACCGTTTCGCCGCCGACAATGCGCACCGGCAAATTCAGTTGCGCGACCAGTTGGCGGATGATGTGCAGCTGCTGATAGTCTTTTTTGCCGAACAGCGCAACCTGCGGCTGCACGATATTGAGCAGTTTCAGTACCACCGTCGCCATACCGCGAAAGTGCCCCGGCCTCGCCGCGCCGCACAGCTCGTTGGCGACTGGCGGCGGCTCGACAAACACGGTTTGTTGCACGGGATACATCTCGTTGGCCAGAGGCGCGAACACCACGTCCACCAAGCCTTGCAGCTTGGCGCAATCCGCTTCCAGCGTGCGCGGGTAACGCTCAAAATCCTCGCCCGGCCCGAATTGCAGCGGGTTCACGAAGATGCTCACCACCACACAGCTGCCATGCTCACGCGCCAGCCTCATCAGATTGAGATGGCCTTCGTGCAGGTTGCCCATGGTGGGCACGAAAGCGATGGTACGTTCACCGCCCAACCGTGCGCGCAGTTCGGTGATGGTCGAGATTACCAGCATCAGAAGCTATGCTCCCGTTCCGGGAAACTGCCTGTTTTTACCTCGGCAACGTAATTCTTCACCGCCGCCGCGATGCTGTCTGCGCCCTGCATATAATTTTTCACAAAACGCGCTTTTTTCCCCGGATAAACATCCAGCATGTCGTGCAGCACCAGCACTTGGCCGGAACACGCCCCACCCGCGCCGATGCCGATGGTTGGAATGGAAAGTGCGGCGGTAATTTCCGCCGCCAGCAAAGCGGGCATGGCTTCCAGCACGATCATGCCTGCACCGGCCTGTTCCAGCGCTACCGCGTCCTGCAATAACTGCTGTGCGCCGACGGATTTCTTGCCCTGCACGCAGTAGCCGCCCATTTGATGCACCGATTGCGGCGTCAGCCCGATGTGTCCGCATACCGGAATGCCGCGCCCGGTGATAAAACGCACCGTCTCGACCATCGTTGCGCCGCCTTCCAGTTTGACCATCTGCGCGCCTGCCGCCATCAGCCGTGCGGCATGTTCAAAGGTTTTTCCCGGGCTGACCTGAAACGTGCCGAATGGCATATCGGCGATAATGAATACCTGCTTCGAGCCGCGCGCCACGCAGGCGGTGTGGTAGACCATGTCGTCCAGCGAAACCGGCAACGTGGTTTCGTGCCCCTGCAACACCATGCCGAGCGAATCGCCGACCAGCAGCATGTCCACGCCCTGCGCTTCGAGCAGCGCAGCGAAGCTCGCGTCGTAGCAGGTCAGCACAGCAATTTTTTCGTTCTTGCCGCGCATCGCTTGCAATGTGGTCAATGTAGTTCGCATCATGTTCTCCGGTTAAAGCGTGTCCCTGTGGTTTTATAGGTTGGGCAAAGCCTGTGCTGAGCATAGTCGAAGGGCGTAGCGTGTCTAACGTTAATGCAAAAGAACTTTTGGCCGGGCATCAGAATAATACATTCGTTTGTTGGGCACGGCCTCCGGCCTTTGCCCAACCGACGAAATCCACTTGTGGCAAGTGCGTCGGGCTATGCCGAACCATGAAACCTCCAACCAGCGCCAATCACCCCCTGCTGAAAAATTCGCGCGGCCCGCGCATTTCCTCGATGCGCTGCAACAGCAAAGTGAAATCCTCGCCCCCGTCTTCGAAGTTCAGGTGTTCGGTATTCACCATCAATACCGGCGCTGCATCGTAATGATAAAAGAAATCGCTGTAGCCTTGTGCCACGCGCAGTAAATAGGCATCTGAAATGGTTTGTTCATAAGGTTTTGCGCGGCGGCGCACGCGCTCCACCAGCGTTTCCGGCGCGGCCTGCAAATAGATCACCAGGTCCGGCACTGGAACCTGCAATTGAAAATTGTGATAAATCTGCTGATACAGCGCGAACTCTGTATCGTCCAAGTTAAGCCGCGCAAACAGCGGATCCTTGTCGAACAGATAATCCGCTACCGTGCTCGTGCTGAACAAATCCATCTGTGCAAGGTCGCGCACTTCGTTGCCGCGCTGGAACAGGAAAAACAATTGCACCGCCAACGCGTAGCGCGGCGGATCCTGATAGAACTTGGCGAGAAACGGGTTTTCGTCCGGTTTTTCCAGCAATGTCGCAGCGGCAATATGTTGCGCGAGGCGGCGCGCAAGACTAGTCTTGCCGACACCTATCGGCCCTTCAACGGCCACATAGCGATACTTGTCAAGCAGCATCGGCAAGCATTTCCAGTACTTGATTCCGGCATTTATCAAGCGCCATCACAACCCGGCCTATGCCGGGTATGGCGGCATCCGGCGCAATCTCCAGCAGCGGCTGCAGCACGAAAGGGCGCAAGTGCATCTGCGGGTGCGGAATCGTCAAGCCATGCTCATGCAGTTGCGTATCGCCATACAACAATATATCCAGATCAAGCGTGCGCGGCGCGTTGCGGAAGGTGCGCTCGCGGCCATGCCGGTACTCAATATTCAGCAGGCCTTGCAGCAAGGCCTGCGGTGGCAGGGTTGTTTCTATTTTCGCCACCGCGTTCACGAATTCCGGCTGATCCAGATAGCCCATCGGTGCGCTGCGGTACAGCGATGAACAGGCGACGAGGCGCGTTTCCGGCAACCCGTCAAGCTCGGTGAAGGCGCGCTGCAATTGGCTGCGCGGGTCTTCCAGGTTGCTGCCCAATCCGATAAAGGCAATGTGCGGCATTATTCTAAGCCGGGTGAGCCGGTATCAAAAATGGTAGGCTGTCTTCTCGTAGGTTGCGTTGCATGCTCCACTTTCGCGCCCTGCCTTTGGGCGGACTCTGGGTTTTTGGACGTTCCCATTATGCTACCGGCTCATTCGCTACTGCCGAATCATCTGCTGCCGCTGCTGCAATCGGCTTTTTGCGCGGTTTGCGGCGGCGTTTTTTGTCTCCGGCTTGTTCCGGTTGCAGCATTTCCGCCTGCCGCTCGGCGCTGGCATCCTGAAATTCATCCCACCACAATCCTAGCTCTTGATCCACTTCACCGCTGGCGCAGCGCAACAGCAGAAAATCGAATCCGGCGCGGAAGCGCGGCTGCTCCAGCAGGCGGAATGGGCGCTGCCCGGCGCGCTGTTCGAAGCGTTGTTGCAGCAGCCAGATTTCCTTCATCACCGCATCGTGGCGATGCGGAATGGCAAGCTGCGCCTTCTGTCTGGCCAGCACATCATCCATCGCCGCATGCATCGCGCCGACCGGGCGCTCACCTTGCTGCACGCGGGTATTCCACGCCGCCAGCACCTCATGCCAGAGCAATGCGGCAAACAGGAATGCGGGTGAAACCGTCTTGTCCTGACTGATGCGTTCATCGGTATTGCGCAACGCCAGCATGATAAATTTTTCGCCCATTGGCTGCTCCAGAATCACATCCAGCAGCGGCAATAGGCCGTGATGCAGGTTCATCTTGCGCAATTGCTGAATACATTCCACCGAATTGCCGGACAGCAACATCTTCAGCACTTCGTCGATTAAACGCGACTGCGGCACATTGTCGAGCAAATCCTTCATTGCGCCAATCCCTGCGGCGGTTGCCGCATCCAGCCGGAAGTCCAGCTTGGCTGATAAACGCACCGCGCGCACCATGCGCACCGGATCTTCGCGATAACGCACCAGCGGGTCGCCGATCATGCGCAGCAGATGTTTGCGGGTATCGGCATAGCCGCCGTGATAATCGTAAATTTCCTGGGTGGAGGGGTCATAGAACAGCGCGTTCGCGGTGAAATCGCGCCGCGCCGCATCCTGTTCCTGGTCACCGAACTCGTTGTCGCGCAGCAAGCGGCCATGCTCGTCGGTCTGCGCATCTTCGGCCTCGATCATGCGCCGGAAGGTAGAGACTTCGACCACTTCTTCGCCGAACATCGCATGCACCAGCTGGAAGCGCCGCCCGATGATGCGTGAGCGGCGAAACACGCGGCGCACTTCTTCAGGCGTGGCATTGGTCGCCACATCGAAATCTTTTGGTGCGCGTTCCAGCAACAGATCGCGCACCGCACCGCCGACTACATAGGCCTGATAGCCCGCCGCTTGCAGGCCGTCGGTGACTTTCTTCGCCCCATAACTGATTTGTTCGCGCGCAACACCATGCAATTCGAACGGGATCAACTGGGCATTTCCTGCTGTTTTGGTTTTGGCCGACTTGCGAAATACGCGCTTGAGGAATTTTCTGATCATGCAATTTCTACAAAGTGGAACGCGACATGCCCGCGTAAAAGAGTACGGATTATACACCGCATGGATTTTCAGTCCTCGGATAGGATGCTAGGTCATTCGCCAGACTGCGCCCTCTCGCACCTTTGAGTGCATCGGGGATTTTATCATCCAGCCGTTTGATGTTGGTTGGGGCTATCCGCAGTCTCGTGGTTTGATGCCACGTCATGCCGGTATCGGAATAAAAGTTTTTCATGCTGTGCCCCAGAAACTTCTAGGTAATTCCATTGCTAAATTGAAAGTGCTATTTCGTAGGGTACGTTTTACGCACCATTTTCGCTGGTGCGTGGAACACACCCTATGTGATTATTATCGTTTCAGAAACTAAGTACGCCCCGCCGGGTGTACCAAAAAAAAGCCGGTTTGCACCGGCTTTTTCGAGGATTTCTCCAATTACTTAGCGCAAGCCTACTTGGCCAGACCCAGAACGAAGTCCACCAGTGCACCAGCATCAGCTTCGCTGAGTTTTGGGCTGGCCGGCATCGGCATCGCACCCCATACACCGCCGCCGCC
Organism: Gallionellales bacterium GWA2_55_18; assembly: GCA_001801055.1. GTDB lineage: Bacteria > Pseudomonadota > Gammaproteobacteria > Burkholderiales > Gallionellaceae > Gallionella. The sequence goes on from MGWP01000059.1 coordinate 20,611, forward strand.
CTTGATCATCTTGGGAACCAGTTTGGCCTTCGCGCCTGCGTCGCCCTTGTATTTCTTGGCAACTTCTGCCCAAGCCGGGCCAACCACCTTCTTGTCAATCGCATGACAAGCGGTGCAATTGTTCTTCTTGGCAACTTCCGGCATATCGGCTGCCAGCGCGCTGCCTGCAACCATCAAGCCTGCTGCTGCAACCATACTTACGATAATAGATTTCATGTTCTCTCCGTTTTATGATTAAAAAATCCTGAAAATTGTGAAGGCATTACCTTCGCTGTCAATTCTAAACAACTCCGCCTGTTTTGCATAGCCACTTGGTCAGGCAGCAAAGCGGCAAGTCAATAACGCAATTCAATGCCTTGCAGTTGACAGGCTATTTACGGTAGCTCGAATCCGGCCAGAATCCTGCGATTGCTTCAACAGGCGGCATTTCAGCCCCCCACTTTTAAGGGGGGGGTGCCTGCTACCGGTAACTGCAACGATACTCCCGGCGCAATTCAGGTGCTTATTTTTCGGCGACTCCGGCAGACGGCTGCCGTCCGCCACGAACCGCACCGATGGCGAACACGCAGGCTCCCAATAAAATGAGCAGGAGATACTCATAGGCAGGTATCCCGCCGCGCAAGGTCAGCAAGCTATCCAGAACGCCAAGAACCATCAGGATAAAGCCCAATATTTTGGTCTTCACACCTCGCCTGCCATACTCGGATTCTTCCACGGTATGTCCGGCAATCAACCAGCGGGGTTTCTGGCGCGGCGCACCCACCACAGCAGGCCGCCTGCAAACAGCCCCATGACCATCAGCGCCGCAACGAGGGGCTTGTATCCCGATGCCGGTTTCAACAACAGCCAGTACCATGTCGTCATGGTGTGCTTTGAACCTTTTTCGCCGTTATTGCTGCCGTCCCAGGCGGCAAACGCAACCGGGATGAACTTGCCTTCGGTGAACTGAACGTCTTTTTCCGGTGAGGAAGTCGTTAACGGTCGTGTTATCAGCACCTTCCAGGTTCCGTCGCTATAGCTCGCCTTTGCGTTGAGTCCTGCCGCAACCGCATCGCGCTTCTCGATCTCCTTGAATCCGCGACTGTTGAGAAGGTTAATGCTTTCCGCTGCATCCTTGGCACCGCTCTTCCAGTGCCAGATGTTCACCGGGCGGGCCGCATCGCCCATGCCGAAATAAGGTTTTTGCATCTCTTTCGGGATCGTGACGGGCAGTTGCACGGCAACGCCGTCTTCCGCAATCGGCGCATCGGCGAGCTTCTCCGCTGTCTCGTCTCCGGGAATGCTCCGGGTGCGATCATCCCATTCCAGCAGCATCGCAATTGCCTTGTCGTTGTATAGCGCGCGCACCGTGATAGTGTCGTTGGAGGGCTTGAAATAGCGCTCCTCCCCGATGAGTTGCGGAACCAGGTAAAAAGTGGTCGGTGTGGATTTCTCCCAGCGTGCATCGTCCGGAGTATTGGGCAAATCGCCCTGCAGCTTGTCCGCCTTGACCACGGTGTTGTCCGCATCGACTTTCCTGCCGGTCTTGGCCAGCGATGCCACATAGTTGGCGACATGCCAGCGTTCCTCGACAGTGAGCTTCTTTTTGCTCTTGGGATCGGCAAAGGACGGCATTTCGGTGCCGGCGATACCGGTGGAAATGCGCGCAAAAATGTCTTTCGGGTCGTCGCTGCCGCGAAATGTCCACGGTTTGGTCAGGTTGCGCGGCCAAGTGCGTTCGCCAGCGTCTCCTTTGAGCCGCTTGCTGGCGCTGCCCTTGCCGGACTTGCCATGGCATTCCACGCAACGATCCCCATCTTCATACAGCTTCCGGCCCTTCTCGATGCTCTCGGCCGAACTCGATATCCGGGTGCCGAAGTCAACCTGCGTGGCGGGCGGTTTGTCGAAACCGGCGAAGGTCTTGACGTAAGCCACCAGATTCCACATATCCTGCTCTTTCAGCACATCGCTCCAACCCGGCATGGAAGTGCCCGGCATCCCGTCGCGTATCATGCGGAAGATGTCGTCATCGTTGGGCGTCATGTCCTCAAAACTGGAGGTTTTGATCTTGTAGTTGCCGGAAGTGAAATCGCGCGGCGGCGGATTGAGCATATCCTTCGCAGCACCCGCACCGTCGCCCTCCGCACCGTGACACCAGGTGCAGCGCTTGTCGTATATCTCCTTGCCCTTGTCCGCATCGCCGGGTTTCGCCGCCGCCGTACCTGCGATGAATAACGCAGTGCAGAAAGCCAAGAGAACTAGCCTACTCATTTCCACGACCTCGGTTGCCTGCCGGTATAGTCATACAGGAACAGAATCACTTCCCATGTCTCTTCCTCGGTCAGAAAGTTTTCCCAGACCGGCATCGATGATATCCACGGGGCGGCCTCGGCAGGCAGACCTGGCCCGCCGGTGGCGATGCGCCAGAACAGGAAAGATTCCTGCAATTGCGCGATGGTGCCCACGTCCTGGAAATTGGCGGGCGTGGGATTCAGCCCTACAGCATATGGCCCCTTGCCGTCCAGCTTGTCGCCGTGACAATACTGGCAGTTCTTGATGTAAACCTCGCCGCCCGCCTTGACCAGTTCGCGGAATTTGACCGGATCTTCCTTTTGGTATTTGCGCAAGGGATTTTCCAGCGTGGTGAGGTTATAGCTCTTGCCATACGCCTTGAACTTGGACGGCGGCGCGGGGTGGATAGTGCGCAATTCAACCGGCGCTTCAAAACCGGGCAGCATGCTGGTGTAGGTATAGTAACCGGCCAGCAGCGGCACAATCACAAACACCGCATTGCGCAGCTTTCTTTTGGACGGATCCTCGACCAGAGCCTTGATGGGTGCCACCAGCTCATGCGCCCCTTCCTCGGTGAAGGTGAACGCCATGAGCGCCCCGGATACCACGAAGACCATATACATGGTGAGCAGGCTTCTGGGGATCAACTGGCCGAGTAACACATCAAAAACCAGGATGAAGCCGAAATAAACCCCGAACACCACAAGGGCGAACTGCAACAGGCGGGGAATACGTCTTTTCTGTGTCATGGTAAGAAGCTCGTCATTTTGATTTCGCCAAGTAATCAACCAGCATCTCAAGCTCCTGCGCTTTCAGTTGCTCGCCGTAGGTTTTGGGCATCATGCCCGGCGCAAATCCTTTTGGGATAACCGCATCGGGGTCGAGTATCGCCTGGCGCAAATATTCCTTGTTCCGAGTTGCACCGATCCGGGCAAGGCTCGGCCCCAGCGCGCCGGTTTGCCCTGCAACAACATGGCAGGCGCCGCAAGTATGCTTGGCGATGATCTCTTCGGGTGTCTTCAACGGTGCTGCTTGCTCTGCTGTGGCGGGTTCCACTCCTGCGGCAGGCATCGCCGGAATGGTGACCGTCACTTCGCTGCCGCTCGACTCCTGAAGATAGGCAATGACGGCCTTGATCTCGGCTTCGGAAAGCCCGATGCCCCCGCCGGAGACATCGGGCATCGGGCTTTCGGTATCGTTGGTTCCCGCCTTGCCGAATCCGGCAACCACATAAGCCGATGGTTTCACCAATGCCTCATGCAGATATTCCTCGACCGTTTTTGCCGTGCCTTTGTAATTGGGGTTCTTCAGGTTTTCTGCCGCCACGGGGCCGATCTTGTCGAGCAGCGGCGCCCGCCCCATCGAGTTGTGGCACAGCGTGCAAGTCCCTTTGCCGTTATAAATCTTGCCGCCCAATGCGACGAACTGATCCATGGTCATCGCGCCGAGATCCAGCTTCTCCTCGACGGGCGGGGGCGCGGGTTTGATCTGCGGGATACCATAATTGGAAAACCCCCAGAATCCGCCAATCACCGCCAGGCTGAAGCCGGAAACCTTGAAAAAATTAGTCATGGTGCTTCTTCCAGTATCCTTTGGAAACCGGGCGCCGACTATTGATCGCGTTCAGCCAGAAGATAAACATGACCATGGACATGAAAATAATCGTCCCGATCGATACGATATTGGCCGCATAGCCCAGATCCGGAGTAAACGCATCCACCGAGTTATCGCGAAACACTCCCTGCACATGCCAATGCTGGCGAATCGCGGAGCGGACGTAGCCCATCAAGCCCATCAGCCAGGTGAAAGCCACGGCCAGCAGGAACAGCGCGTATTGTGACCGGGGCGGCATACGCCCCCAGTGCAGCGGCGCCACTTCTTTTGCGCCCTTGTACATGAGCGTGTCGATGACTGTGCTGGCCACGATGATGACCAGCGTGGTCAAGACCTGCGGAATGGAGGCCGCCACCTTGTACACCGTGTTGGTGAAATAGCCGTAATAGACTCCCAGCAGCGTGATATTGATCAGGCCCACGGTAAACAGCGCAATCTGGATCGCGTTGCCCGTCGCCACCCAAGATACGGTGGCGATCTTGTTGGCGCGCCGGTAGAACATGAAGCTCAGGAAGGTAAACACGATCAGAAAATTCACCGCCGTGTTCTTGGCCGGCATGATGCCCAGCGCACCCAGATAATGATGATAGGGCCCGCCGAGGCTCTTGAGTTCGGCGTTGGTGAGCACCAGAGTGTGCGGCGTAAACCATACCAGGAAGGCGATCACCAGAACAATGGCGATGTATTTGATTTTCGGATTGTAGCGATAAGCGCCTTCGCTGCGTCCCATGCCGCACCACAGGTAGTAGTTGGCCGACAGGAACAGCGCGCCGATCAGCACCGCCTGGATGATGAATATCCAAGCGAACACGCCGCCCATCAGGGTGATGCCCATCTGCTGGCTGTAGGCATACATCTCGGCGGTGAGGTAATAACCGGCGAAAGGCAACGGCAGCAGCGCCGCAATGGCGATGAAATTGGCGTTATAGCCTATCCAGTCGTAATGGGCGCGCTCCCCCTTGTCTTTGGCGCTGAGAAACTTGAAGGCGGCATAGGCGCCGATGATCGAACCGCCATACGCCACATTGGCGACAAACCGGTGAATGTTGATCGGGTTCCACAGGAAATTGTGGATCGCCGCCCAGGTATCGCCGTTGAATACCCCCGCCGCATCCACAGCCGCCGGGCTCATCATGAAAGTCGTCCAGGCATTTGCCAGGAACATCAGCAGGCAGCCGATCGCATTGAGCAGCAGCCCCAGCGTCAGGTGCACCCATTTCTTGTTGCCGCCCTGCAGCCAGTGCCAACCGTAATAATATATGTACAGGATCGCGCTCTCGGCGAAGAACAGCAGCGCGTACGCAAACATGCTGCCTTTGAAGATCGTAGCCAGATATCTGAACAGGTCGGGATACAAGAGCACCAGGCAGAAGGTCAGCAAGCCGCCCAGCAGCGCGGTGAGCGAATAGGCCGTGATGCTGACCTTCATGAATTCGAAAGCCATGCTGTCATAGCGCTCATCGCGGGTCGCCATGCCGATGGCCTCGATGATGAACACGAATATCGGCACCGCCA
>MGWP01000059.1:26019-26773 GCA_001801055.1 Gallionellales bacterium GWA2_55_18
CGCCGAACCAGAGGTGCAACTGGGCCACCAGCCATATCGTCGCACGGGAATTCACGCCCTTGAAGGTGGGATAGTCCGATGCGGTCAGTTTTGGCGCGGGCGGGTAAGCTGCCGGTTTTGCGTCCGGTGCTGCGGCTGTATTAGCTGCTGCCGGTGCGGTTTGAGCCGCTGCCGAAGCTGTTGCCGCCCCGGTGGCATTCGCCGCCGGCATGGAAGCAAACAGCATAAACATGGCAAGAACTGCCAGTAAAAATGCTCCGCCGATTAATCTTGTATTTCGTATTGGCAAGATATGCTTTTATTTGTGAGCAAGCATCTTAAGGGCGGTATATCAGCGCCAATCCCTGAAGCTTCATTATGGAAAAATCCAGGGCAAAAAATACGATGCCAAAGACAATAAATGCGGCAATAAACGGCTTAAGGTAAGTCTTCACGCCGTTATGCCCTCAGGAACCACACAAAAAAAACAATCACGGCAATCAGCACCGACGTAAACAAGGCCGGCCCCGCCCAAGGGTATTTCGTCGGTTCCACTTCATGCGTGCTGCTTTCATTGGCGCTCATGCCCTGCCCTTCTTCCGGGAGCGCGGGCATCTTGCCCGCAAGTCTGTAGTACCCCCTCGTCTTAAGCGACGGTGAGGCTATGATTACGATGCGGGCAATACGAAAAACTCTTGTCCCGGCACCGGGATGCCCGCGCTCCAAAAAACCGTTGTTTCTTCTGCGAGCTTTGATCGGCCAACACTTTAAAACA
>MGWP01000060.1 GCA_001801055.1 Gallionellales bacterium GWA2_55_18
CGCAGGCCGCGATCCGAATGGCTTATGCAGCGCGACACACACCAGGCGCTCATCTCCGATACCGAGGCCGAGGCTATCCTGCAAAAGCTGGAATCTGGCAGGATAAAGACCTACAGGACGCGTGCCACGCACCTGCTGACTGGCATACTGTCAACGACAGACGGTAGTGCCTTGCATGGTGACGGGGAATACTACCGACTGGGAAAGAAGAGCGTCAAAGCGGCGCGTGTGGATGGCGCCGTGCTGCGCCAGGTAGCCGATGATCTGCGGTCAGACGCATTCGTTGGTGCGCTGGTTAAATCAGCCCACAAAGCGGCATCCCGTACCGATGATGGATCCGAACTGGAAAAAGCACAAAAAGAAATTTGCATTATCGATGCCAAGATTGAGCGCCTTTCAAACCTGCTGGCAAAAACCACGGCCACGGACATTCTGTTACGCAAGATTGAATCTTTTGGGCAAGAGCGTGTAGATATTCAAAGGCGGATGGAAACAGCAGAAACCGCCACACGGCAAGCACGTGCGCTACGGCAGATTGAGGAAAAAGATGTGAAGGCGATACTAAACGACATCGCCGAAGATATAGACGACCTAGACCGCGACGACCTAAAAGAGATTCTACGCGGCCTGATCGACCGCATAATTTTCGACTACTCTAATATGGACTGCTGTATTCATTACAAAATCCCGGCTATAAGTCGGAATTTGGTGGCGTCCCCAACGAGATTCGAACTCGTGTTACCGCCGTGAAAGGGCGATGTCCTAGGCCTCTAGACGATGGGGACTTTGATTATTAAAGCTCTTTTGGTGGAGGTAAGCGGGATCGAACCGCTGACCTCTTGCATGCCATGCAAGCGCTCTCCCAGCTGAGCTATACCCCCGGTACCCCGAAAAGAGCGCGCATTATAGTGATGCGACCTATGCTTGTAAAGCTGACTTCCCAAAAAGATTAGCCAAAGAGATTACAGGTGCTTTTTTATGCGCGCCAGCACGGCCTCGCGAGGGAACAACGCCAGCACTGCATCCACCGACGGCGTGTGTGTCTGCCCGACCAGCATCACGCGCAACGGCATTGCCAGCCTCGGCATCTTCAGATTGTGTTTGACCAGCAATTCCTTGATCAGCGCATTCAGCGCGGGTGCTTCCCAGGCGACATCGGCAAAACGCCCGGCGAGTTCGCGCAACGCGGGCAGCACTTCCGGCACCAGATGCGCATCCAGTAATTCCTGCGCCGGGTGTACTTCAACATAAAAAACTTCCGCTTCATCCGCCAACTCGAGCAGTGTCGCGGCGCGCTCTTTATACAATGCGATCACGGCTTCCAGTTGCGGCGTGTCATTTACCTGCACGCCGCGCTCTGACAAATGCTTGTGTACCAGTTTGGCCAAGCGCGTGTTGTCGGCCAGCTTGATGTAGTGCTGGTTTAGCCAGCGCAACTTATCCGGATCAAATTGTGCCGCCGATTTGCTGATGTGGGGCAAGTCAAACCATTCGATGAACTGCTGCACGGAGAATATCTCCTCGTCGCCGTGCGACCAACCCAAACGCGCCAGATAATTGATCAGCGCTTCCGGCAGGAAACCATCCTCGGCATACTGCATCACGCTGACCGCGCCATGCCGCTTTGACAGCCGCTCACCATCGCTGCCGAGGATCATCGGCACATGCGCATATTGCGGCAGCGTCGCGCCTAACGCCTTGAGGATGTTGATCTGGCGCGGTGTGTTGTTGACGTGATCGTCGCCGCGTATGACTTGCGTAATGCCCATATCCAGATCGTCCACCACCACGCAGAAATTATAGGTCGGCGTGCCGTCGGCGCGGGCGATGATCAGATCATCCAGCTCGCTATTCTCGAACACGATCTTGCCCTTGACCAAGTCGTCCCACGCTGCCACGCCATGAAGTGGATTCTTAAAACGCACCACCGGCTTGATGCCCTCCGGAGGGGCCGGGAGAATTTTGCCCTGCTCTGGCCGCCAGCGCCCGTCATAACGCGGTTTTTCGCCACGCACGCGCTGCGCCTCACGTATGGCTTCCAGCTCTTCTTGCGCGGTATAGCAATAATAGGCCGTACCCTCATCGAGCATCTGCCGGATCACCGCTTTGTAGCGATCCATGCGCTGCATCTGGTAGAACGGCCCCTCGTCGTAATCCAGATTCAACCACGACATCCCGTCCAGAATCGCCTGCACCGACTCCTGCGTGGAACGCTCCAGATCGGTATCTTCGATGCGCAAGATAAATGTGCCGCCCAGCTTGCGCGCGTATGCCCAGGAGAACAAGGCAGTGCGTGCGCCGCCGATATGCAGATAGCCGGTGGGGCTGGGAGCAAAACGAGTGCGAATAGTCATAAATAAAACAGGAATGGCAAATAATAAGGCGCGCATTTTACGGGCTTTGCCCATCGTACGCACAAAGAAATTGACTGGAATTGGCGCGTTATGATTAAATCAGCGCCCTCTTCAGGGCGGTTAGCTCAGCGGTAGAGCACTGCCTTCACACGGCAGGGGTCACTGGTTCGAACCCAGTATCGCCCACCATTTTAAATCAGTGCCTTAGTGTTACCCAATTCAATTACATTGAAATTGGTGTGACAGTTTTGTGCCACACCATCCAGCACACTCACAGCAGCCCTAACATTCTCCGGCGAGAGGTGCGAATATCGCTCTGTCATCTTGATGGTTGAATGACCGAGCAAGTCCCTCACTGCATGTAACTGTACTCCGGCACGACACGAACCAGCCTGCCAATATGAACTGACCGGATTTCTCTGCGCTCGACCATGCGCCGAACGGAGCGAATTGATACTCCGCCCAATTGCTTTGCGGTTTCATCCAGAGACCAGAACAGCATGAGCAATCCAAGCTGAAATCAGGGGATGAGGGATATCTTCGGGCGTACCAGTTACAAAGCTGACTGTCTGAAAAGTGTCGGAAGCCGCATATCAGCGTTGCGAATTGACTGCCAGAAACCGGATATTCAGGGTAGTGTTATGGACATCTCCCTGTGCCCAGATTTATCTCTTCTGGCGCACCATCATTCAGAAAGGCTTATTTATAAAAGGAAATAAGTTTTTTTCTTTGTTATCTGACAAGATAAAACTGGGCACTATTCATGATTGACCGCAGTATATATTGTGGATACAATAAATCATGAAAATTACCTTCGATCCAAAGAAAAATGCTGACAATATTCGCGACAGGCAATTGCCGTTCGATGATGTCGAAAAGTTGGAATGGTCGAGTGCGGTGATTATTGAAGATGTTCGCAAAGATTATGGCGAACGTCGTTTTCGTGTTCTTGGCTACATTGAAGACCGCCTCTATGCGGTCGTATTTACGCCACGCGGAGATGCTGTTCACGTAATCAGTTTTAGGAAGGCTAACAGTCGAGAGGTGAAGAGATATGGCTAAATTAGCGAAGCGCCGAATTTCCCCAGAAACGGTGGACGATGAAAATCCGGAATGGACCGCAGAAGATTTTGCTAAAGCACGTCCTGCCGTGGAGGTATTGTCTGGGTTATTTCCCAAGACAGTTGCTGCTACTATGCTTAAGCCGCGAGGAAGGCCGCGCAAAGAAGTGACGAAGGCTCCTGTCAATATTCGCCTCTCTCCTGATGTGCTTGATGCATTTCGGGCAACAGGACGTGGCTGGCAAACTCGTGTTGATGAAGCATTGAAGGATTGGCTCAAGTCTCATAAACCTGCCACGCATGGTTGAATGCAGCGGATTAGCTTATCGCCATTTCAATTTCCCAGTGCCCAGATTTATCTCTTCGGGCGCGCCATTTAGTAACCAAGCAAGAACCCAATTCGAAAACAAACCCTCTGGAAACTAGCCATCAGTTTGAATTAGGGAATGTGTCCCTTATACAAGTATAGCGGGCTGCGCCCGCTTCCACCGCCGCACGCTGCGCGTGCTGTCGCTGTAAGCGGACTCATCACGCACCTCAGTCTCTGCATCTCACATCGGCTCTAATTTGTGCGTTACAATTAACCCAGAAATGGCAATTCATCCTGATGAACTAACTAGCCATCTAACTAAGCACGGTGAAACATGCGCCAAGTCATTGGTTAACGAAAAAAACGAAAGGCTCGAAATAAAACAATAAGTTGCATTGACTTGGTGACTCACCCATTGGGTATTCATTAGCAGCATTGAGTCCTTTTAATTTTTTCGTGTTTTTCGTGACTTTCGTGGACAGTTGCTTTTTCTAGAATTAAACAGGTTGCGCACAAGGGAAGCAGGATAAATGATCAATAATTTTCTTGAGATATGGTATTGGACTCTTATGCTGGGAGCGTTTGTCGGCATTGCTGTTTATTTTGTTTTTGACCTTGTCCGGGATTTGTGGACTTTCTTGAAAAAGCGCAGGTCAGACGATTCGGAAGGCTTCTAAACATAACGTGCTAAATGTTGCAGCATTCATATAGCTTGAAAACTGCATGAATACTCGGGTGCGTAAAAATTAATGCGGTGTTATTTATGCCGCTATGTTTAGCTTGGGCTTTGTATAAGTTTGTTGCACTGGATTGAGCGGCGGTTTCAAGCACCAAGTGCAAAAAGTGCAGCGTGATGTAACTTAAAGTCAAAAGTGTCTGGCATGAACAATTCCACCGAGCATTTACACCGCCTCCTCTAAATTCATTTCCAGTTCCAGCCAACTTTCTTCCAGTTCCGCGACTTTGCTTTCCAGTCGTTCGCGCCGGACATTCAGGTCGGCGATGAAATCGCTGCTGCATTCGGTATAGGTGGACGGGTCGCCGAGTTGGCGGTTGATTTCGCTCAGTTCGGTCTGCGCCTTGTTCAGCTCGGTTTCTAGTTTGTTCTGCTTTGACTGCAACGCCTTCCGGTTCGGCTTGGGGGCGGCTTTCTGGAGTGTTTTTTCCGGCTTGGCTTGCACCGTCTCGCGCGGGCGGCGAGTCTCGATCCAGTTCTTGTAGTCTTCCAGATCGCCGTCGAACAGCTTGGCTGCGCCGTCGGCAACCAGCCACAGTTCGTCGGCCACGGCGCGAATTAAGCTCCGATCATGGGACACCAGCACGACCGCGCCGGTGTATTCCTCCAGTGCAATGGTGAGTGCGTCGCGCATGTCCAGGTCGAGGTGGTTGGTCGGCTCGTCGAGCAGCAACAGATGCGGCTTCTGCCATGCCAGCAGCGCGAGTGCGAGGCGGCTTTTCTCGCCGCCGGAGAAGCTCGCCACCGGGCGGTCTTCGTCGTTGCCGGCCAAGCCGAAACGACCGAGGAAGGTGCGCAACGTCAGTGCGGTTTCCTTCGGCGCGAGCCGTTCCATGTGCTGCAGCGGCGTGGCCGCGCTGTCGAGGTTTTCCAGTTGGTGCTGGGCGAAGTAGCCGATGCGGATGTCCGGGGTGATGTCCAGTTTGCCTGAGGTGGGCGCCAGTTCACCGACCAGCAGTTTGATCAGCGTAGATTTGCCCGCACCGTTCGGCCCTAGCAGCGCGATACGTGCGCCAGAGCGCAGCACCAGTTCGACGTTCTGGAAGAGTTGCTTGTCGCCATAGCCGAAGCCCATCTTCTCCGCGCGCAACAGCAGGTCGGGGCTGCGTTCCGGCGCTTCGATCTCCAGCTCGAAATGGCCGTCGGTGACATGTGCCGGGGCGATGCGGGTAATTCTTTCCAGCGCCTTGACGCGGCTTTGCGCCTGCTTGGCCTTGGTCGCTTTGGCGCGGAAGCGGCGCACGAAATCTTCCAGATGCGCGATCTTCGCCTGCTGCGTCTGGAACGCCTGATTCTGCTGCGCGATTTTTTCGGCGCGGGCGCGCTCGAAGTCGTCGTAATCTCCGGCATAGCTGTCGATGACGAGGTCGTGCACATGAGCGATGCGGTTGACGGTGGCGTTGAGAAATTCGCGGTCATGCGACACCAGCAGGATGCTGCCGGGATAGCGCGACAGATATTGCTCAAGCCAGAGAATCGCTTCCAGGTCGAGATGGTTGGTCGGTTCGTCGAGCAGCAGCAGGTCGGCGCGGTGCATCAGCGCGCGTGCGAGATTCAGGCGCATGCGCCAGCCACCGGAGAAGCTGGTCACCGGGCGTTCCAGCGAGTCGCTGGCAAAGCCCAGCCCGTTCAGCAGTTGCGCGGCGCGTGCCGGAGCACCGTAACCATCGATGGCCTCGAAGTGCTGCTGGGCTTCGAACCACGCGCTGTCATGCTGCTCCCGTGCCAGGATTTTTTCCAGTTGGCGCAACTGCACATCGCCGTCCAGCACGAACTCCAGCGCGGATTGCGCGGAGTTGGCGATCTCCTGTTCGACATAGGCGATGGTCTTGCCGCTTTGCAGCGAGACTTCGCCGCCGTCGGGTTTGAGTTCGCCGCGTATCAGGCGGAACAGTGTGGTCTTACCGCAGCCGTTTTTGCCCACCAGGCCGATGCGCTGGTTGGCAAACGCCTGTAAATTAGCCTGCTGGAACAGCGCTATGCCGCCTTGGAGGTAAATCAGATTCTGGATATTTAGCATGGCGCAATGATAACAGAGGGTTCAGCCCACTCTTGTTTTCGAGTTTTAAAATCCCTTGATACTTGCCTGTTTTGAAAATTGATGGCGCTTAATCAAATGAAAAAACGGCAATTCGTCCACCAAAAACACGCAAGGCACAAAATAAAACAATAGATTGCAATATCTCGGCAACCCACCCATTTGGCGTCCATTCGGAGCATGAAGCTTTTTGAATTTTCTCGTATTTTTCGTGACTTGTCGTTAACCAATGACTTAGCGTATGTTTCACCGCGCTTAGTCAGATGGCTAGTTAGCTAATCAGGACAACTGCTTTTCCTGGGATGAAGAAGGCTGCTATTTCTCGCCCAGCAATTCCGCCCACAACCCCCGGCTCGCGCACGTATCGACTTCCCCATGCGGGATGCGACATTTTGACTGGTTGTTAAGCCGCATGCGGTGCTGGATCTGGCGCAAGTGGCGATACAGGATGCGGGTATTTTCTGCAAGGTCGGGATGGATCAAACCGAATTCGGCTGCCATTTTCAGCAACGCCAGGTTGCCGACATTAGCCGTCAGTTGCGGGTGCCGGTGTGCATGGGCAAGCACGAGGTACTGCACCATGAACTCGATGTCCACCATGCCGCCGCTGTCGTGCTTGATGTCATACAAATTGCTGTCGTTGAGATGCCCGTCGCGCATCTTCTGACGCATCTCGACGATTTCCTTGCGCAATGCCGCCGGGTCGCGCGGCTGGCAAAGCACTTGCTGGCGGATGCTTTCAAACGCTGCGCCGACTTGCGCATCACCGGCACAGAAGCGGGCGCGCGTCAGCGCCTGATGCTCCCATACCCAAGCTTGACTGCTCTGGTATTCGGCGAATGCCGCGATTGAACTCACCAGTAAACCGCTTGCGCCATTTGGGCGCAGGCGCAGATCCGTCTCGTACAATCGCCCGGACGGGGTATAGCTGCCCAGCATGGAATTGATGCGTTGCCCCAGGCGCGCATAAACTTCCTGCGCATCGGGGTGGTCGTCGTCGTAAAGAAAGATAAGGTCGAGATCGGAGGCGTAGCCGAGTTCTTTTCCGCCCAGCTTGCCATACGCGATGATGGCGAATTTCGCGTCTTCGCGGTGTTTTTTACGCGCGCTGTCCCAGCAAAGCTTCAGCATATGGCGCAGGATCATATCGGCGAGATCGCTCAGGTGGTCGCTAAGTTTTTCCAGCGGCAACAGGCCTTGCAGATCCATCGCCAGCAGATGAAAAATCTGCTCCTGTTGCACATGGTGCAGCGCATCCATCTGGCGCTCTTCGTCACCAGCGCAATCGGCACAGCGGCTTTGCAAATCAAGGTCTATTTTCGGCCATTCCGGCGGCTGGTAAATCTCGCGCGCACCCAGCAATTCATCAAGCAAAGCAGGGTGTTGCGTCAGATATTCGCCCGCCCAGCTGCTGGCTGCAACCAAATTGACCAGGCGTTGCATGGCTTGCGGGTATTCGGCGAGGAACGCGAGATAAGCCGCGCGGCGGCTGACAGCCTCCAGCAAGGCCAGCAACCTGGAAAGCGTTGCATCGGGATCGCTGTGTTGCGCGCTTAACCCGACGAATTGCGGAATCAGCTTGTCCAAGCGTTGCCGACTAAGGTCGGGTAATTGCCGATAGCGAATGCCGTTGCGCAGTTGCTGCAAGCGTTGTGCGCTGTCAGCCGCCGTGCGATATCCCTGGCTTGCCAGATGCACGCCCAATTCTTCATCGCTAACGCCTTCGTGCCAGAACTGCGCGTCAGTTTGTGCCTCCTGTTGTTCACCAAAGATTTGCCCGAATTGCTGGCTGACCAGCGCGCGATGGCGGTCGAGCTGCTCCAGCAGCGCGGCGTAATCGGCAAAACCCATGGCTTGCGCGATCACCGCTTGATCTTCCGGTTTTTCCGGCAGTTCCTGGGTCTGCTGGTCATCCAGATATTGCAGCCGGTGTTCCAGATTGCGCAAGAAAACATAGGCTGCATCCAGTTCGGCAACTGCCTGCGCGGGCAACTGGTTGTTCCGGGCGAGTTGCTGCAGTGTCGCTTGGGTCGGGCGGATGCGCAACTGGGCATCGCGTCCGCCGCGTATCAACTGGAATACCTGCGCGGTGAACTCGATCTCGCGTATGCCGCCGGGGCCGAGCTTGATGTTGTTGAGCCGGTCGCGGCGCTGTACTTCCTGGCGAATTTGCGCGTGCAGCTTGCGCATCGAATCGATTGCGCCGAAGTCGAGGTATTTGCGGAACACGAACGGCTGCGTCAGGAGAGATAGTTCGTTAACGTAAGACTCGCGTAGCGATTCGTTTGCCCCCTCGCCCGCTTGCGGGAGAGGGTTGGGGAGAGGGAGGCGGGCGTGGCTATGCGCCGGAGCTATCACGCGCGCCTTGATCCATGCGTAGCGTTCCCATTCGCGCCCCTGGCTGACCAGATATTCTTCCAGCGCGGCGAAACTTGCCACCAGCGGGCCGCTGTCGCCGTATGGGCGCAAGCGCATATCCACACGAAATACATAGCCATCGGCAGTGAGTTCGTTGATGAGGCTGATCAGGCGGCGGCCCAGCCGGGTAAAAAATTCATGGTTGCTCAGTTTGCGTGGGCCATCGGTTTCGCCGTCTTCGGGATAGATAAAAATCAAATCGATATCGGATGAGACATTCAATTCTCCGCCGCCCAGCTTGCCCATGCCGATCACGAGCAGCTCTTGCGGCGTTGCGCCCGATTCACCCAGCGGGGTGCCGAATTGCGCCTGCAAGGTTTGCATCAGGCAGGACTGTGCCTGCTGTACGCATATTTCCGCCAGCGCGGTCATCGCATGCATCACCTCGTTCAAATCGGCCAAACCATTGAGATCACGCAGAATCAGTTTGACCATCACCTGCTTGCGCAAGCGGCGCACGGCACGCGCCAAGTCGGACTCATTGTTCAGATCAAGCCCGGACTGCTGCAACAATGCCAACATTTCCGCGCGGTTGCATGGTGTTGTGTGATTCTCCTGCAACCAACACAGCAGTTGCCGGTCTGCTTGCAGCAAGTGCCTGGCATAACGGCTGCAGCACAGCGTTTTTTGCAGCAAATCATCAAAGGTTGCGGGTAGCGAATCTGTTGCAGTATTCATCGGGGAGCGCATTCAAGTTAGAATGCGTATTGTCTTATGATTAGCCGCTAGTCGCTAGTCGTTCGTTAAATCAAACCGTAATCGCCAACGAGTAATAACTAACGGCTAAGAACTGAACTCAATGTTGAATTCCCTCCCTATCCGCCTGCTTTGGCACAGCTTTAACTGGTTGACGCGACTTGCCATCGTCGCGTCGGCAGTTATGGCTGTGCTGATGGCGGTGGCGATCATCGTGTTGCGTTATTGGTTGCTGCCGGATATAGAGCAGTACCACGGTAAAATCACCGCTTCACTGGCAAGCGCGATTGGTAACCCGGTCACCATCGGCAAAATCGAAGGTGATTGGCAGGGGTTTCGCCCGCGCCTGGGTTTTAGCGATGTGCATATTCTGGATGAGCAGCAGCAGGCCGCTCTGGTGTTACCCAGCATAAATGCCAGCGTATCGTGGATGTCGCTGCTTACCGCTGAACTGCGGCTGGCCAGCCTGGAAATCGACAGACCGGAGTTGCTGGTACGCCGGGATGCTCAGGGAAATATCTATATCGGTGGCGTGGCTATCTCCAAGCAAAGCGGCGATAGGGATCTGGCCGATTGGTTGTTGCGCCAATCACGCATGGTGGTGCGCAATGCTCTTATCGTTTGGCTCGACGAGCAGCGCGCTGCCCCGCCCTTGATATTGGAGGATGTGAACTTGCGCATCGAGAGCCTGTTTAGCCGACATCGCTTCGCGTTGCGCGCAGTGCCGCCGAGCGAGCTGGCAACTCCCCTGGATGTGCGCGGCGATTTTTACGGCAAAAGCTTTGATGCATTGAACGAGTGGCATGGGCAAATGTTTACGCAGCTCGATCATACCGATATCACCGCATGGCGGCCCTGGTTGGATATGCCCAAGGAATTCAGCCGTGGCCGTGGCGCATTGCGCGGCTGGTTGGGTTTGAATAGAGGCAGGGTCGCTGAGGTCACCGCCGATCTGGTTCTGCGCGACGTGGTGACAAAGCTGGCCGATGATGTGCCGGAAATGGTGTTGCTCGATATGCGCGGGCGTGCCGTGTGGAAAGATATGGCGGGTGGCATGGAGATTTCCACCAAAAATTTGGCGATGCGGTTGCAGAACGGCATCGAGCTGCAACCCACGGATTTTTATTTTCGCACTGTGATGGCCAGTGATGCGCGATCCACCAGCACTGAGCTTCGCGCCAACTTGCTGCAATTGGAGAGTCTCGCCGGCCTGGCCAATTTCCTGCCGCTGGAAACGGGCCTGCGCGCCCAGTTGGATGCATATACACCAAGAGGGAGGGTGTACAACCTGAATGCGCAATGGCAAGGCTCTCTCGAAAAGCCGGGCAGCTACAAAATCAAGGGTAAATTTGAAGATATTGCCGTGCGCAAAGTCGGCGAGATGCCAGGTTTTTCCGGCTTATCGGTGGATGTAGATGGCAGCGAGGCGAGCGGCAAGCTGAATATTAATTCCCGCCAACTGGTTGTGGATGCGCCGGGTGTGATGAACGAGCCGCTATTTTTTGCCACTTTTACCGGGCAGGCTGGCTGGCAACGCAAGCGCGGGGAATTGTTGATAAACGTCGACAATATTGCCGTCTCCAACGACGATCTGGCGGGTAATCTGTATGGTAGTTACCAGACCAAGGCAGGCTCCTTGGGGGTGCTGGATCTGACGGCCAGCCTGACGCGCGGCAATATCAGGCGCGCCGCCCACTACATCCCGCTGGCCGCGCTGGACAAGGAAGACAACGACTGGTTGAACAGCGCGATGCTGGCTGGGCACACGGAGGATTTTCGCGTGCGAGTTAGGGGCAATTTGAGCGATTTTCCGCTGGACGGGACGGAAGATGCGCTGTTTGAAGTCGGCGGGCATGCGCGGGACGTCGTGGTGAAATTCGACAAAGATTGGCCGAGCATTGAAAATATTTCAGGCGAATTCTGGATACGCGGCAATAAGATGGAGGTAAAGTCGCCATCCGCGACCATCCTGGATGCGCATTTGCACAACATCGCCGTCACCATAGCAGATTTGCAAAGCGACGAGCTGCCACTGGAAATAAAAGGGAGCGCTACGGGCGCGAGCAATACTTTTTTACAATTCATCCAACTGAGCCCGGTGCGCGGCTACATAGACGGTTTCACCGACGGCATGAGCGCCAGCGGTAGCGGGCACCTCGATTTGTTTATGCATATCCCGTTGCTTGGCAGCAAACCAGTGAAAGTGTCCGGCGCTTTTCGCGTGCAGGATAACGATATAAATCTGGGTGAAGGAGTCCCGCTGTTGCGCAAGACGCGCGGCGAGCTGGTATTTACCGAATCAAACATGAATGCCAGCAATGTGTCAGCAGAAATATTGGGTGGAGCAGCCAGCATGAACGTGCAGACTGCCGAGGGCGGGATGGTGCATGCCACCGTGAAAGGGCAAAGCAATCTCGATGTGTTGCACAACAGCGAATCATACCCGTGGCTGAATTACTTGCACGGTGGAGCGGCATGGGATGCCAATATCAGCGTAACAAAAAAATCCGCCCAAGTGGTTATCAACTCAAATTTGCAGGGCATCAGCTCCAATTTGCCACAGCCATTTTCCAAGCCAGCCGATGAAGTGATGCCGTTGCGCCTGGAAAAGAGGAATGTCACGGATGGGCAGGATGTCATTGTCGCCCAATTAGGCAAACTGCTCAGTGCCCGGCTGGTGCGGCGCGAAGAAAATGGTGCGATGGTTGTAAAGCGCGGTATTTTGAGGTTTGGCGACAGGGAGAAATGGGCGGATATGCAAGGGTGGCAGGAACCTTCGCGGGGTAGAGACGGTGTGCGGCTAATCGGCAGTTTGCCGACATTGTCAATGCAAGGATGGGAGAGTTTGATAAACGATTCTGGAGGCCAAAGTCCGGTGCTACCGGTCACCGTGATAAACCTGCTTATCGAAAAACTCACCGGCTATGGACAGACCATCAATGGAATACGTATCGAGGCGGCCAAACGTGGCGAAGGACTTGCTGCGCAGTTGTCCAGCAATGCATTAAGCGGCGAAGTGATATGGCAACCGCGCGGTTTTGAAACGGGCGGCAAACTCAATGTGCGCCTGCATAATCTGCAGCTGCTGGATGACGGGCAGCCTGCCCAGCAAAATTCATTGGCCGATTTGGATAATCTCCCCGTACCGGCAAAGCCTGGGCAAGCCGAGGCTCCGCGTCCTGGCAATCTGCCTGCCATGGAAATTACGATTGAAAATTTACAAATAAAAGGCAAGCAAATCGGCCGCATCGAATTGGTCGGGCATCCGGATGGGCAGGATTGGCGGTTGCGCCGCTTGCATATTGTCAATCCGGATGGCAGTTTGTCCGGGGATGGATTTTGGCGGGGCGAAAATGCGCAGACTCAAGTCAATCTGCAACTTGAGATTACCGATGCCGGAAAAATCCTGGCGCGTTCAGGCTACCCGAACACCGTCAAAAACGGCAACGGAAAGCTGGTGGCCAACTTGCTGTGGGATGGACGCCCGGATGAATTCAACTATGCCACTCTGGACGGTATGCTCAAGCTCGATACCGGCAAAGGGCAATTTATCAAGATGGAACCGGGGATCGGTAAATTGCTTAGCATTCTCAGTTTGCAAGCGTTGCCAAAACGCATCACGCTGGATTTTGCTGATGTATTCAGCGATGGCTTCCAGTTCGACAATATCAACGGCAATGCGACCATCCGGCATGGCGTGATGGATACGCAGGATTTTCATATTGACGGGTCTTCCGCCAAGGTAACCATGAAAGGCAGCATCGACCTTAACCACGAAACCCAGAATCTGCGTGTGGTGGTTTTGCCGACCATAGGCGACAGCGTATCGCTGCTTGGCGCGTTTGCCGCAGGCCCGGTGGCGGGCATCAGTTCGCTCATCATCAACAAGGTGTTGGGTAATCCGCTCGATAAGCTGGTATCGTTTGAATACAATATCAGCGGCAGCTGGAGCGACCCCAAGGTGGCCAAGGTCGGCGAAGTGCCGGTCAAGAAAGAAGTGCCAGCCAGAGCAAAAGAAAATTAACCATGTCAAATAGAAAGCAATTCATGCCCCAGAGAAACTCCACACAACAACATGCCGCGCCAGCCAGCACATTCAAAGTCGCCGCCATCCAAATGGCTTCCGGCCCGAATGTTGCGGGCAATTTGAGTGAGGCGCGCCGCCTCATCGCAAAAGCCGCCGAACAGGGCGCGCGCCTGGTGGTGCTACCGGAATTTTTCGCCATCATGGGCATGAACGACCAGGACAAAATCAAAGTGCGCGAACAGCCTGGGCATGGGCCGATCCAGTCGTTCCTCAGTGAAACCGCCCGCCAATACAAGGTATGGCTGGCGGGCGGCTCAATCCCGCTGGCAGCCGGTGTGCCGGACAAGGTGCTGAACAGTTGCCTGGTATTCGACGAGCAAGGCAAGCAAGTGGCGCGTTACGACAAGATTCACCTGTTCAATCTGGAGTTGGGCAACGAACGCTATGACGAAGCCAAGACCATTGAGCCGGGCACCCAAGTCGTGGTGGTGGATAGCCCGTTCGGGCGCATCGGCCTTGCGGTCTGTTATGACCTGCGCTTTCCCGAGCTGTTTCGCGCGATGAAAAACGTAGACATCATCTTACTGCCCGCCGCGTTCACCGAGACTACCGGCAAGATGCACTGGGAGGTGCTGGTGCGCGCCCGCGCCGTAGAAAACCTGGCGTATGTAGTTGCCGCCGCGCAAGGCGGCTACCACGTCAACGGTCGCGAGACACATGGCAACAGCATGGTTGTCAATCCGTGGGGAGGCGTGCTGGACAGGTTGCCGCGCGGCTCAGGTGTGGTGATTGCCGAAGTGAACCCGTCCTACCAAGCCAGCCTGCGCGCCAGTTTGCCAGCGCTGGGACACCGCGTTTTATTTTAGTAACCCATGATGAATATCTCACTAAAAAACCAAACCCTCGACCCGTTATTCGCCACCGCGCAGCAATCGCTGCTGACTCCGCATTCCATCGAGATGCGCCATATCGAACAGGTGTTCGCCAGCATGATGGCGCATCGTCTCGATTACGCCGATTTGTATTTCCAGTACAGCCGCGCCGAGAGCTGGTCGCTGGAAGAAGGCATCGTCAAGTCCGGCAGTTTCAATATCGATCAGGGTGTCGGGGTGCGCGCGGTGAGCGGCGAAAAAACCGCCTTCGCCTACTCCGACGACATCAGTATGAACGCTCTGGAAAGCGCGGCGCAGGCCACGCGCGCGATTGCCAAGCAAGGTGGCGAACAGACAGCGCCTATTATTCATCACGGTTCTCGGCGCGAAATCTATCTGCCGCACGATCCGATTGCCAGTCTCAAGGATGCGGACAAGGTTGCATTGCTGGAGCGGCTTGAAGGCTACGCGCGCGCGCTCGACCCGCGCGTAGTGCAGGTGATGGCGGGGCTGGCGGGCGAATACGAAGTGGTGATGGTGGCGCGCAGCGACGGCCTGATGAATGCCGATATCCGCCCGCTGGTGCGCCTGTCGTTGCAGGTCATCGTCGAGGGTGGCGGCAAGCGCGAGCAAGGCTCGGCGGGCGGCGGCGGGCGTTTCGGTTACGATTATTTTGACGATGCGATGCTGCGCAAATATGCCGCGCTGGCTGTGCATCAGGCGGTGATCAATCTGGATGCTGCGCCCGCTCCAGCGGGCAATATGACCGTGGTGCTGGGTAACGGCTGGCCGGGCATTCTGCTGCATGAAGCCATCGGCCATGGCCTGGAAGGAGACTTCAACCGCAAGGGCAGCTCGGCGTTCTCCGGCCGCATCGGCGAACGCGTCGCGGCGCAAGGCGTGACCGTGGTGGATGACGGCACGCTGGCAAGGCGGCGCGGCTCGTTGCAGATGGACGATGAGGGCAACCCCACGCAATGCACCACGCTGATCGAGAACGGCATCCTCAAAGGTTATCTGCAAGACTCGCTTAACGCGCGTCTGATGGGCGTGGCGCTTACCGGCAACGCGCGGCGCGAATCTTACGCGCATCTGCCGATGCCACGCATGACCAACACCTACATGCTCAACGGCGACAAAGATCCAAAAGAAATCATCGCCTCGGTGAAACATGGCTTGTACGCGGTGAATTTTGGCGGCGGCCAAGTGGACATCACCAGCGGCAAATTCGTGTTTTCCACCGCCGAAGCCTACATGATCGAAGACGGGAAGGTCACCCATCCGGTCAAAGGCGCAACGCTGATCGGCAACGGCCCCGACGTGCTGACGCGCATCTCGATGATCGGCAACGACATGGCGCTCGACCCCGGCGTCGGCACCTGCG
>MGWP01000061.1 GCA_001801055.1 Gallionellales bacterium GWA2_55_18
GTGGTAGCGCAGCTTGTCGGCGTTGTATTCGTCCTTGCCGATGCCGGTACCGAGCACGGTGATCAGCGTGGCAATTTCCTGCGACGCGATGAGCTTTTCGAAACGCGCCTTTTCGACGTTCAGTATCTTGCCCTTGAGCGGCAAAATCGCCTGGAACTTGCGGTCGCGGCCCTGCTTGGCCGAGCCGCCGGCGGAATCTCCCTCGACCAGGTACAGCTCGGACAGCGCCGGGTCTTTTTCCTGACAATCGGCCAGCTTGCCGGGCAAACCCATGCCGTCCAGCACGCCCTTGCGGCGCGTCAGGTCGCGCGCCTTGCGCGCCGCTTCGCGGGCGCGGGCGGCCTCGATGATCTTGTTGACAATGATCTTCGCGTCACCGGGCTTTTCCAGCAGGAACGCGCTCATCTGCTGCGCGATCAGGTCTTCGATCACCGGACGCACCTCGGAGGACACCAGCTTGTCCTTGGTCTGCGACGAGAACTTGGGGTCGGGCAATTTCACCGACAGCACGGCGGTCAGCCCTTCGCGCATATCGTCGCCGGTGGTCTCCACCTTGGCTTTTTTCGCCATCTGTTCGGCTTCGA
The DNA here is from genome assembly GCA_001801055.1 of Gallionellales bacterium GWA2_55_18. Lineage (GTDB taxonomy): Bacteria > Pseudomonadota > Gammaproteobacteria > Burkholderiales > Gallionellaceae > Gallionella. Next base: position 585 of record MGWP01000061.1, read on the forward strand.
TGTACTGGTTCAGGGTGCGTGTCATCGCGGCGCGCAGTGCGGTCAGGTGGGTGCCGCCGTCGCGCTGCGGGATGTTGTTGGTGAAGCATTGCACCGTTTCCTGATAGGAATCGTTCCACTGCATCGCGATCTCTGCGGTGATGCCGTCTTTTTCGCCAATCGCATAGAATACGGTGGGGTGTAGCGGCGATTTGTTGCGATTCATGTATTCGACAAAGCCTTTGATACCGCCGCTGAACGCAAAGTTTTCTTCCTTGCCGGTGCGGTGGTCAGTCAGCGCGATTTTTACGCCATTATTAAGAAACGACAGTTCGCGCAGGCGTTTCGCCAGGATATCGAAGTGGAATTCAACTAGCCCAAAGGTTTCCTTGGCCGCCAGGAAGTGGACAAGGGTGCCTTTTTTACCGGAATTGCCTACCGCTTTCAGCGGGGCAACCGGTTCGCCGTGGCGGAATTCCATGAAGTGTTCTTTGCCGTCGCGGTAAATAGTCAACTTCAACCATTCGGATAGCGCGTTGACCACCGACACGCCCACGCCGTGCAGGCCGCCAGATACCTTGTAGGAATTGCTGTCGAATTTTCCACCGGCATGCAAAACTGTCATGATAACTTCGGCGGCAGAACGGTTTTCCTCCTTGTGGATATCGGTCGGGATACCGCGTCCGTTGTCGCTTACGCTAATCGAGTTATCCGCATGGATAACCACGCTGATTTCGTTGCAATGCCCCGCCAGAGCCTCGTCCACGGCATTGTCCACCGCCTCGAATACCATGTGGTGCAAGCCGGTGCCGTCGTTGGTGTCGCCGATATACATGCCGGGACGCTTGCGCACAGCTTCCAGTCCTTTTAATACCTGGATGTTGTCGGAGGTGTATTCGTTCATTGGGGGGTTTCCTGATATTTGATTTGTTTCACGTGGAACATAAATAGCATTCACGCTTGCCGCATAACTCTGCGAGATTCGGCTTGGTTATTGTTTAGCGCTTGCCGGTGTTGAATACATGCAGTCCTTTGCATTTTATGCGCCTGCCTCAAAATTTGTTTGTTGCCATTTTCAGGTCTTCCTCAAATGCGCATCGGCATCACGACATAGCGGAATTCCTGTTTTTCCGGCGCGGTCATCAAAATGCTGCTGTTCGGGTCACCGAATGAGAAGGTGGCAATGCTGCTGCTGATATTATTCAACCCATCCATCAAATAATTTACGTTGAAGCCGATATCCAGCGCCTCGCCGTGATATTCCGTCTCGATCTCTTCCTGCGCCTCTTCTTGCTCGCTGTTGCTGCTGATGATGCTGAGATTTTTTTCGGTAAGCACGAAGCGAACGCCGCGAAATTTTTCATTGGATAATATCGCAGCGCGCTGCAAGGCCTGTTGCACCATGACTCGCTCCATATTAAGGTGGTTATCGTACTTCGGTATTACGCGTTCGTAATCCGGAAATTTACCTTCTATTACTTTTGTTGTCAGGGTGATGCCCGAAAACACGGCTTTGAATTGCTGTTGTGAAAATTCAAGCTCAGCTTTTTCGTCATTATCTGCCAACAATTTAGATAATTCTATGACCGCCTTGCGTGGCAGGATAATTTCCTGCTTTTCATGGCTACCTTCGATAGTTCCGGCGTTATATGCCAAGCGATGCCCGTCGGTGGCGACCACCTTTAATTTATTTCCATCGATAATCAATAAGACACCGTTCAGGTAATAGCGCACATCCTGTTGTGCCATTGCATACTGAACGGAAAACAGCAGGTTTTTGAGTTCTTTTTGCGCTAAGGTTATTTTTTTGGCGTTTTCCAGTTGGTTGCTCAGTTTTGGAAAATCCATCGCGGGTAATGTTTGCAAGCTGAACCGGCTTTTGCCCGATTTTATCTGTGCCTTGTTTTCTTTGATGTCTATGGTGATTTTGCTTTGCTCGGGAAGAACACGCAGTATCTCCTGCAATTTTTTACCGCCTACCGTAATTGATTCGTTTTGACCGCTTTCCAAACCTAGATCGATGGTGGTTGTAATTTGTATTTCCAAATCGGTCGCAGTAAAACGAATTTTGCCGTTCTGATGTTCGATTAACACGTTTGACAATATCGGCAGAGTTTGTTTTTTCTCCACAATACCTACGACAACTTGTAGTGGCTTGAGTATGGTTTCTTTATCGACTTGTTCAATAAACATAATATAAATCCTTAATAAGAACTAATAGACTGCATCCAATTGTGTTTACAACCCAAAAAAACATTTTGATACATCAAGATAGATAACATCAAATTACAGAGGATAGCTGTTGATAATAGGCATGGGTAATGTGCATAATTTTCATGTTTACTGTGAATGAGTGAATTATCCACATTTTACGCACATGAAGTCCACCGCCTTATCCCCGCAAAGTCTGGAGTAACGTTTTGTAATCGGCATCAATCGAAGTATCCGATGCCCTGAGGCCAGCTACTATTTTGCAGGCGTGGATGACGGTTGAATGATCTTTGCCGCCGAAGGCGTTGCCGATTTCCGGCAAGCTCAAAGTGGTTAGCTCACGGGCGAGAGACATGGCCGTCTGTCGTGGACGGGTCAGGTTTCGGGTCCTTTTCTTTGAAAGAATATCCGCCATCTTGATATGGTAGTAGTCGGCAACCGTTTTTTGTATGTTGTCTATAGAAATTTGTTTGCTCTGCGCAATCAGTATGTCTTTCAAAGCTTCTTTTGCTGTTTCAACGGAAATGGTGAGGCAATGAAATTTGACATATGCTTCGACACGTTTCAATGCGCCCTCAAGCTCGCGAACATTCGAGTTGACGTGTTTTGCAATAAAAAAGGCTACAGCTTCATCAAGCACATAACCACTCTGGCTAGCTTTTTTCAGCAGGATGGCAACACGCATTTCAAGTTCCGGCGGTTCTATGGCTACGGTAAGTCCCCAACCAAAACGCGACACCAAGCGGCTATCAAGCCCGCTAATTTCCTTTGGGAAGGTGTCGCTGGTCATGATAACTTGTTTGTGTGAGTCGATTAGCGTGTTGAATGCATAAAAGAACTCTTCTTGGGTTTTTGTCTTGCCGGCAAAAAATTGAATGTCGTCGATCAGCAGTATGTCGAGCGAGTGGTAATACTGTTTGAATTCTTCGAATTTATTGGACTGGCAAGCGCGCACGACATCGGATACGTATCGTTCGGCGTGCATATAGCAAATTTTAGCCTGCGGGGTGTTTGTCTTGATTTGATTTCCTATCGCTTGGATCAAATGGGTTTTGCCCAATCCTACCCCGCCATAGATAAATAGCGGGTTGTAGGATGCGCCCGGCAATTCGGCAACTTGTGTGGCGGCGGCAAAAGCAAGCTGGTTGGCTTTGCCGATCACAAAATTGTCGAAGGTTAAATTGGGATTGATTTTTCCGTAGCTGCGGAATGAGGTTTCAACTTTGGGTTTTCCGCCGGGGGGCGGTACTGCGGTTTTTGGCGGCGCGGCTTCCTGCGGTTTTTCCGCAAGATCTGTTTCCAGAACACGAAATTCGAAGGGAGGGATTCGCGAGTAGGCCAAGCCTGCCTGACGGCTGATCTCCGGTAAAAAACGTTCCTGAACAAGCTTCAGAGTAAAACTGTTTGGCGCGGTAAGTATCAGACTCCCCCCCTCTTTTTTAAGCAGCAATGGCTTTATCCAGGAGTTGAATTGCTGCGGCGGTAGGCTCTTTTCAAACGAGCGTAAGCATGAATCCCAAAATGAAATATCCTGCATGGTTGCGTAGAGTTAGGGAGAGGTTCTTCGGAAATGAAAGTCGCCGCATTCTACAGGGCAAGACAAAACTTATCCACAAGCAATAAAGCAAAATATGCTTGACAGGTGTGGCCGAAGGCTTTGTAATACTACGTTTTACGATTTACCCGGGAAGAAAACATGAAACGCACATACCAACCATCCGTAATCAGGAGAAAACGCACCCATGGCTTTTTGGTGCGTATGAAAACGCGCGGCGGTCGCGCTGTTATCAATGCACGCCGCGCCAAGGGCCGTGCCAAACTCGCGGTTTAGCATATCGGCCAAGTTTACCGCTACGCACCGATTGTTGCGTGAAAACGGCTTCGACCATGTTGTTCGCGCCGGAAATATTGCGGATAGGCACTTCAAGGTTTATTTTGTGCGCAATGGGCAGGAAAACGCCAGGCTCGGAATAATTGTGGGCAAAAAATTGTTGCCCGGCGCCGCAGACCGAAATCGTGTAAAACGAATGATTCGGGAGGTATTCCGCCAGCACAACATCAAATTGCGCAAGCTGGATGTGGTGGTGCGGGTAAGGAACATTTTGCCTGGGGGGTGCGGAGCGCAAGCCGACAATTTGGAAATGCTGTTTAGCCAAGTGGAAAATAGATGCGCAGAATCATGATCAAGCTGATACATGGCTATCAATACCTGATCAGTCCGCTTAGCCCGCCAACCTGCAGGTTTACCCCAACCTGCTCCCACTATACCTGCGAAGCTTTGGCGAAACACGGTGTAGTGAGAGGGGGGTGGCTCGGCATTAAACGATTGCTGCGTTGTAATCCCTGGAACCCCGGCGGATACGATCCCGCACCTTAAATCATCAGGCACGATCATGGATTTGCAAAGACTCTTTTTGTTCTTAATTTTTGTGTTTTCACTAGGATTGGTTTGGGATGGCTGGCAGCGCCACCAATATCCCGAGCGCTATACCCAGCAAAGCGCACCAGCCAAAGAAGCATTGCCAAAGCTACAGGCGACGCCTCCCGCAACCTCTATTCCGGCTACCCAACCGCCTGTCGCCGCTGGTCAGGCGGCTATCGCCCAGCCGCCGGTCAAACAAGCCGCCGGGAAAACCATCCATGTCAAAACCGACATCCTTGAGGCCGAGATCAGCACTATTGGTGGGGATATCAGCTGGCTGGCACTATTGAAGCACCCTGATGCGTTGGACAAGAACAAGCCGCTGGTGCTTTTTCATCGTGGTGCGGGCACCCACAATTATGCCGCGCAAAGCGGTTTGCTCGGGGACGGGTTGCCTAACCACACCAGCTCATTTATTTCGGAGCAAGACCAGTATGCGCTTTCCGGAAATGCCGAGCTGGTACAGGTACGGCTGAAAGCCGAGGGCAATTCCGCGCTGAAGGTAACCAAGGTAATTACCTTTCGCAAAGGGAGCTATTTGGTCGATGTTGCTTACGAATTGGAAAACACCGGGTCGCAGCCGGTAGCGGCAAACAGCTATTTCCAGTTGATTCGCGATAGCGCCGCGCTGGCAGGTAGCTCCGCGTTTTTGCCTACCTATGTTGGTGCTGCGGTTTATACCGACAAGGAGAAATTTCAAAAGGTGGAGTTTCCGGAAATAGAAAAGGGCAAGGTGGATTACCCGAAGCAGGCTGAAGACGGCTGGATCGGGATATTGCAACACTACTTTGTCGCGGCATGGTTGCCCAAGGAAAAGGCCAATCGCGAATATTTTACGCGCAAACTGGACGGCGACGCGTATTCGGTGGGGGTAATCCTGCCGTCGCAAGCCGTTAACCCCGGCCAGAAAGCTCTGGTGGGCAACACGCTGTATGTCGGTCCAGCCCAGACTGACTTGGATAAAATAGCTCCGGGATTGGGGTTGACGGTAGATTACGGCTGGCTGACGGTGCTTTCTGCTCCGTTGTTCTGGGTCATGGCGCTGTTTTTCGACTGGACGCACAATTGGGGCGTTGCCATCATCCTGCTTACCGTCTTGATCAAGCTGTTGTTTTTTCCGCTGTCTGCGGCAAGTTATCGCTCTATGGCAAAAATGCGCGTGGTTGCGCCCAAGCTGGAAAAGTTGAAGCAACAATGCGCCGGCGATCGGGAAAAGCTTAACCGCGCCATGATGGAGCTGTACAAAACCGAGAAAATCAACCCGCTGGGCGGATGTTTGCCGGTAGTGGTGCAAATCCCGGTATTTATCGCTTTGTACTGGGCTATTCTGGCAAGCGTCGAATTGCGTTACGCGCCATTTTTCGGCTGGATAACTGACTTGTCGGCGGCGGATCCGTATTACATCCTGCCGCTGGTCATGGGGGCCAGCATGATTATCCAGATGCGCCTCAATCCGAAGCCGCCGGATCCCTTGCAGGCCAGAATAATGCAGATTATGCCAATTGCCTTCAGCATCATTTTCTTCTTCTTTCCCGCCGGGCTGGTGTTGTATTCTATCGTGAACAACATTCTTTCCATCGGCCAGCAATGGTACATAACACGGGCTGCTGAAAACGAGAGCAAAGTTGCCGCTACCAAACGCTGATACCATCGCCGCCATCGCTACCGCGCAAGGGCGCGGCGGGATAGGGGTGGTAAGGGTGTCCGGGCGGCACATCGAAACCCTGATATGCGGAATTCTGGGCAAACTGCCCGTTGTACGGCATGCCACCTATGGCAATTTCCTGGATGAAAACGGCGGCACCCTGGATCAGGGTGTCGCCTTGTTATTTCTTGCTCCGCATTCGTTCACCGGCGAAGATGTGCTTGAACTGCAAGGGCACGGCGGTTCAGCGGTGCTGCAACTGGTGCTGCGGCGTTGCCTTGATCTGGGGGCGCGGTCGGCGCGGCCCGGGGAATTTACGCAGCGCGCCTTTCTGAACGGCAAGCTTGACCTGGCGCAGGCGGAAAGCGTTGCCGATCTGATTGATGCCAATAGCGCCGAAGCCGCGCGTAGCGCGATGCGCTCACTGCGCGGGGAATTTTCTGTCGTCATTCGCGGCATGGTCGATGAGCTGGTCAACCTGCGCATGCTGGTTGAAGCGATGCTGGACTTCCCGGAAGAGGACGTTGAAGCCATTGATCTGGAGCGGCGCGATGCCTTGCTGAATGGTGTCCGGTCACGCCTGCAGCTCACGCTGGATACCGCAAAGCAGGGCAGCCTGCTGCGTGAGGGTGCGCATGTGGTCATTGCCGGACAACCCAATGTCGGCAAGTCCAGCCTGCTGAACCGCCTAGCCGGCGAAGAGGTGGCGCTGGTCAGCGACATTCCCGGCACTACCCGCGATGTGATCCGCCAGGCGATCCATATCCGCGGGGTTCCGCTGCATATCATGGATACCGCAGGGTTGCGCGAATCTGCCGACGCGGTGGAGAGCATGGGTATCGCGCGCGCCCATCAGACCATGCACCGCGCCGACCTGATCCTGTTGCTGCTGGATGCGAGCAAGGGGCTGACAGCGCAGGACGAGGCGATTCTTGTCAGTTTGCCGGCAGATATCCCGCGCCTGCTGGTGTTCAACAAGACCGACCTGTTAAATGGCGGCACGGTCTTATCTGTCGGCGCGCCGTTTGCCGCTATCGCCTTTGTCGGTGTATCCGCCAAAACCGGGGCGGGGCTGGAGGAGTTGCGCGGCAAGTTGCTGGAAGCGGTGGGCTGGCGCGACCAGGAAAGCGGCGTCTTCATGGCGCGCGAGCGGCATGTGCGCGCCTTGCTGCTGGCGCAAACCCACCTCGCGCAGGCGCAAACGGTACTGGCCAGAGCGGAGCTGTTCGCCGAGGAATTGCGCCTGGCGCAACGCGCGCTGGACGAAATCACCGGGGAATTCACCCCGGATGACCTGCTCGGCGAAATTTTCAGCCGCTTCTGCATCGGAAAATAACCCGTCTTTGTTTCACGTGAAACAATGCGGCTAACGTAAAGCTCGCGTAGCGATTCGTTTGCTCCCCCGCACGCAGGGATTAACAATTGCTTTTCTCGTTTGCTTCCTCGCCCGCTTGCGGGAGAGGATTGAGGAGAGGGCTGCGGGCATGATGATTCGATTTATTAGGAATTTCTTGTCATGGCCGTTGGGATTCCAGATGCGCTGTTGTATGATGCGCGTCCATTCCAAAACAGCTGTAACATGAATTTTCCCGAAATATTTGACGTGATCGTGGTGGGCGGCGGCCATGCCGGCACGGAGGCCGCCCTGGTCAGCGCGCGCGCGGGTTGCAAGACACTGCTGCTCAGCCACAACATCGAAACACTCGGGCAGATGTCGTGCAATCCCTCGATCGGCGGGATCGGCAAGGGGCATCTGGTCAAGGAGGTGGATGCGCTGGGCGGGGCGATGGCGGCGGCGACCGACGAGAGCGGCATCCAGTTTCGCATCCTGAATTCCAGCAAAGGCCCCGCAGTGCGCGCGACACGCGCGCAGGCCGACCGCATCCTTTATAAGCAGGCGATCCGTTCAAGGCTGGAAAACCAGCCCAACCTGTGGCTGTTCCAGCAGGCGGTGGACGACTTGCTGGTCGGGTCATCTGCCACTGGGCAGGATCGGGTGAGCGGAGTGGTCACGCAACTGGGCCTGCGTTTTAGCGCGAAAACTGTGGTGCTGACGGCGGGCACCTTCCTGTCCGGGCTGATCCATGTCGGGCAGGCCAATTATCCGGCGGGGCGCGCCGGAGACCCGCCGTCCGTCAGCCTCGCGCGCCGCTTGCGCGAATTGAACCTGCCGGCGGGGCGGCTGAAAACCGGCACGCCGCCCCGCATCGACGGGCGCAGCATCGATTATTCGGTGATGCGGGAACAGCCGGGCGACGATCCGGTGCCGGTATTTTCGTTCATGGGGAATGCCGCGCAACACCCACGGCAGTTGCCGTGCTGGATCACCGAGACCAACCCGCGCACCCACGATATCATCCGCGGTGGGCTGGATCGCTCGCCGCTGTTCACCGGGGTGATCGAGGGGGTAGGGCCGCGCTATTGCCCGTCTATCGAGGACAAGATCACGCGCTTTGCCGATAAATCCTCGCACCAGATTTTTCTCGAACCGGAAGGGCTGACCACCCACGAGGTATACCCGAACGGCATTTCCACCAGCCTGCCGTTCGACGTGCAACTGGCCTTGGTGCGTTCCATCAAGGGGCTGGAGAACGCGCATATCCTGCGCCCCGGCTATGCGATCGAATACGACTATTTCGACCCGCGCGGGTTGAAAAGCTCGCTGGAAACCAAGGCGATCCACGGGTTGTTTTTCGCCGGGCAGATCAACGGCACGACCGGTTATGAAGAGGCCGCCGCACAGGGCCTGCTGGCCGGGCTGAATGCGGCGCTGCAAGCTGGCGGGCGCGAAACCTGGTGCCCGCGCCGCGACGAGGCCTATCTGGGCGTGATGGTGGACGACCTGATTACGCGCGGCGCTTCCGAGCCGTATCGCATGTTCACCAGCCGCGCGGAATACCGGTTGCAATTGCGCGAGGATAACGCGGATCTGAGACTGACCGAGATCGGTCGCAAACTGGGTATCGTGGACGATGTGCGCTGGCAGGCATTCGAGCAGAAGCGCGAGGCCATCGCGCGCGAACAGGAACGGTTGCGCAATACCTGGGTGAATCCGCGCAACCTGCCGACAGAGGACGCGATGCGCGTGCTGGGCAAGCCGATTGAGCGCGAATACTCGTTGCACGAACTGTTGCGTCGCCCGGATGTGAATTACGATACCCTGCTGACCCTACCCGGCGCGGGCATCGGGGTGGACGATGAGAAGGTCGCCGAACAGGTGGAAACCCAAGCGAAATATCACGGCTATATCGAGCGGCAGCGCGACGAGATCGGGCGCAGCGAACAATATGAAACGCTGGGGTTGCCGGAAGACTTGGATTATCGCGAGGTGCGCGGGCTGTCCATCGAGGTGCAGCAGAAGCTCAATCAGCACAAACCCGAGACGGTCGGGCAGGCAGCGCGCATTTCCGGGATTACCCCGGCGGCGATTTCCCTGTTGCTGGTGCATATCAAGCGCGGTTTTCGCGATGATGTCCAGCAAGCACAAAAGCGCGCTTGAGGCATTGCACATGAATCTGGAAACTTCTTTTCATCCACAAAAAACACGAAAGGCACGAAATAAATCAAATGGTTGCTCTGGTTTAGCAATTCACCCAACAGGCAGGATTGTCAATAACTGTAGGTATTCGATCTTTTCGTGTTTTTTCGAGCCTTTCGTGGACAGCAGAGGTTTTTAGGATGAATTTGGCTGGAGAGTTGCAGCTTGGCTGCGCCCAATTGGGTATTCCTCTGGACGCAGGTACGCAGGGCAAGTTGCTGGATTATCTGGCACTGCTGCATAAATGGAACAAGGTTTACAACCTGACGGCGATTCGCGATCCGCAGCAGATGGTAAGTAATCACTTGCTCGATAGCCTTGCAGTCATGCCGCATCTGTGGGCGGGGCGGTGGCTGGATGTGGGGTGCGGCGCAGGCTTGCCGGGGCTGGTGTTGGCGGTCGCGCAGCCGGACTGGCAGTTCGCCCTGTTGGACAGCAACAGCAAGAAAACCGGCTTCGTGCAGCAGGCGGTCATCGAGCTGGGTTTGCGTAACGTGAGCGTTCACTGTGAGCGCGTGGAAGACTGGCAGCCGGAAGAGCGGTTTGACGGAATCATCTCGCGGGCATTCAGCGAGTTGGGCGAGTTTTTGCGCAGCACCCGCCATCTCATGGCGCCGCACGGGCGGTGGGCGGCGATGAAGGGCGCGCCGCAACAGGAGTTGACAGGCGTACCGGGTGGATGCAGGGTAGAACGGGTGGTGCCGTTGCAGGTGCCGGGGCTGCACGCGGCGCGCAGCCTGGTCATCGCAACATGCGATTAGTCTTACCAGTTAAATGATGTCAAAACGTGACAAGATTTTTCAACGAAACCGTAGGGTGGGCTCTGCCCACCATGTCGGGCAAAGCCCGACCTACATTTTGGCTCCGGCTCGTCCGGCTTAGGGAGAAATGCAAAATGACAAAAATACTGGCCATAACCAACCAGAAAGGCGGGGTGGGGAAGACCACTACCACGGTGAATCTGGCTGCCAGCCTTGCGGCAACCCAGCAGCGCGTGTTGCTGATCGATCTCGACCCGCAGGGCAATGCCACGATGGGCAGCGGCATCGACAAACGCGATTTGCAGGCCAGCATCTACGACGTGTTGCTGGGCGGCAAGACGGTAGCCGAGGCGCGGATACGCTCGGAAGCCGGAAAATATGACCTGCTGCCCGCCAACCGGGAGCTGGCCGGCGCAGAAGTTGAGTTAGTCGGTCTGCCGCATCGTGAAATGCGGTTGCGCGACGCGTTGCGGGTTGTTGCGGCGGAATATGACTATGTGCTGATCGACTGCCCGCCAGCGCTGAATTTGCTGACGTTGAACGGTCTGTGCGCGGCCCGTTCGGTGATGATCCCGATGCAATGCGAATACTATGCGCTGGAGGGGCTAAGCGACCTGGTGAACACCATCCGCAAAGTGCGCGCCAACCTGAATCCCGATCTGGAGATCGAAGGGCTGTTGCGTACCATGTTCGATCCGCGCAACACGTTGGCGCAACAGGTCTCGGACCAATTGCAGGAGCACTTCGGCAACAAGGTTTACCGCACCGTGATCCCGCGCAATGTGCGTCTGGCAGAAGCGCCCAGCTTTGGCGTGCCGGCGCTGTATCACGACAAATTATCCAAGGGTACGCAGGCTTATCTGGCCTTGGCCGGAGAGTTATTGAATAACGCAGCGCAGCCCGCTGCGACGGCATAAAGGGAGCGATCATGGCAACAAAGCTGAACAAGGGATTGGGGCGTGGACTGGATGCGTTGTTGTCCGGTGGCAAAAGCGAAAAAGACGAGGCGATGCGCGAATTGAATGTCGTGCTGCTTAAGCCGGGCAAGTACCAGCCCCGTTCGCATATGGATGAAGCTTCGTTGAATGAACTGGCGGCTTCAATCAAGGCGCAGGGGATTATGCAGCCGATTTTGGTGCGCCAGCTTGCCGATAACAGCTATGAAATCATTGCCGGCGAGAGACGCTGGCGCGCCGCACAGCTGGCCGGGCTGACCCATGTGCCGGTGCTGGTGCGCAGCGTCCCGGACAATACGGCACTGGCGATGGCGCTGATCGAGAACATCCAGCGTGAAAACCTGAATCCGCTGGAAGAAGCGACCGGCATCCAGCGCCTGATCGACGAGTTCAAAATGACCCACCAGGTCGCCGCAGAAGCGGTGGGTCGTTCGCGTAGCGCAGCCAGTAATTTGCTGAGGCTGCTCAAGCTGCCGCCAGCCGTGCAGGCCATGCTGATGGAAAACAAGCTGGATATGGGTCACGCGCGCGCGCTGTTGCCGCTGGAGGGCGCACAACAGGTGCTGCTGGCTAACAAGATCGTGCTGGAAGGGCTTTCCGTGCGCGAAGCGGAAAAGCTGGTGCAAAAGCAAACGGGCGAGCCGGAAAAAGATAAGCCAAAAAAAGTGCACAAGCTCAGCCGCGATACCCAGCGGCTACAGGAAGAAATGAGCGCGTGTCTCGGAACAAGAGTTGAAATCAAGCTGGGCAACAAAGGCGGGGGTAAGTTGGTTATCGAATACACGAACCATGACCAGCTCGATGAATTCCTGAACAGGCTCAAAAAGGGCAAATAAGTTGAGGGAGCCTCTAAAAATCCAGATTTCATCCCAACTGCTGCGTTGCGTAAAAAATTTCTTGCTTACATATCATCCATATGCGGCGCGGCAAAATTTTCCTCGCGCCTTGCATTTGGGCGAACTTTGAATTTTTAGAGGCTTCCTTGAGCAAAGACGCCGACATACAGCGGCAAAGTTTGACACCTTTGGAAAACGCCGCTATCATCGCCGCCCTTTACGCTGCTGAAGCCAGAGAAAAGAAACTGGCGCGCCAGGTGGTTTGGCTGCAAGTGGCGATTACGCTGATCGCGGCGGGCATGGCTTATGGCTGGTATGGCACAGCGCAGTTTGCGCTGGCGGTGTTAAGCGGGGGATTGGTATCGGTTCTCAACGGGACACTGCTCGCGTGGAGAATGTCCCGAACGGTTTTGCGCTCCGCGCATGCAACACATGATTCCAGTGGTGCGCATTATCAGCTACGGCTCATGTATTTTTACGCTGCCGAAAGATTTCTGGTAGTCGTTGCGCTGCTTGGCATAGGCATGGCGGTGTTGAAATTAGCGCCGCTTGCTTTGCTGGGTGGTTTTGTGGTGGGGCAGGCGACACTGTTGATAGCCCAATTGATTTTGAGTAGGTTCAAGACTGAAATAGTGACTAAAAATGTCTAGCGAAGCACACACATCTGCAGGATACATCAAGCATCATCTACAAAACTTGACCTATGGCCAATTGCCCGATGGCAGCTGGGGCATCGCGCATAGCGCGGAGGAAGCCAAGGCGATGGGCTTCTGGGCGCTCAATCTGGACACTTTCATCATGTCCCTGTTGCTGGGTGCCGTCATCATGTTCCTGTTCCGCAGCGTTGCCAAGAACATTACCGCCGGGGTGCCAAGCGGTTTGCAAAATTTCTGTGAATGGTCAATCGAGTTTATCGACAGCAGCGTGCGCGGTTCTTTTTCCGCCAAAAATGATATGGTCGCCCCGTTGGCGCTGACTATCTTCTTCTGGGTTTTCTCGATGAATCTGATGGATCTGTTGCCCATCGATTATGTCCCGCTGCTGATGAGCGCGCTGGGCGTACCATTTTTCAAGATCGTACCTTCCACCGACCCGAATGCCACGTTTGGCATGGCGATCGGCGTGTTTTTGCTGGTACTCTACTACAGCGTCAAGATGAAGGGTTTGGGCGGATTTGTGGGCGAGTTGACGCTGCAACCGTTCGGCAAGTGGGGTATGCCGGTCAATCTGCTGCTGGAAGGGGTGAACCTGATCGCCAAACCGATTTCGCTCGCGTTGCGGCTGTTCGGCAACATGTATGCCGGCGAAATGATCTTTATTCTTATCGCGCTGATGGGCGGCGCATGGGCAGGCGCATCGCTGGGCGGCGTCACCCTGTACGGTTCGCAGATTCTGCTGTCGCTGGGCTGGGCAATTTTCCACATCCTGATAGTTACTTTACAGGCATTCATTTTCATGACGCTGACCGTCGTTTATATGGATATGGCGCACCAGGAACATCACTAAGTCAACATCACTAAATCAACCCCCTAAAATCAATTCACCAACCTTAATTTTTTAACAGGAGCAATAAAATGGAAATGGCAAATGCATTGCTGTACATAGCCGGAGCGCTGATGATGGGTCTGGGCGCGCTTGGCGCAGCCGTCGGTATCGGTATTCTGGGCGGACGTTTTCTGGAAGGCGCGGCCCGCCAGCCCGAGCTCATCCCGATGCTGCGCACCCAGTTCTTCGTGGTAATGGGCCTGGTTGACGCAGTCCCGATGATTGCCGTCGGTATCGCAATGTATGTTTTGTTTGCGGTGGCGAAGTAATTCTCCCTAAGCGACATCGCATAATTCAGGAAAGGTAGCTTGCATGAATATCAATGCAACTCTTCTCGCACAGACGATCATGTTTGCGCTGTTCGTGTGGTTCTGCATGAAGTTTGTCTGGCCGCCCATCGTGGCCGCGCTGGAGCAGCGCAAAAAGCAGATCGCAGATGGCCTGGCGGACGCGGAACGGGCGAAACACGATCTGGAGCTGGCCGCCAAGCGCTCTGCTGAGATTTTGCGGGAAGCAAAAGAAAAGGCTGGCGAAATTGTCACGCATGGCGAAAAACGCGCCAGTGAGATTATCGAAGAAGCCAAAGTACAGGCCAAGCTGGAAGGAGATCGCCTCATTACGGGCGCCAAGGCTGAAATCGATCAGGAAGTATTTCGCGCCAGAGAGCAATTGCGCACCCAAGTATCGGCAATTGCGCTGGCGGGTGCGGGCAAAATCCTCGGTCGCGAAATCGATGCCAAGGCGCACAACGATTTGCTCGATAAATTGGTTGCAGAAATTTAACGGGCATGGCAAATATGACGCACCTGATAATGAAAACCGCCGTGCCCGTTTTCCCCCACACCATCCCTCTCCCGCAAGCTGGAGAGGGAGCGAACGAATCGCTACGCGAGTTTTACGTTAAACGCCATGTCTGAAGCCATTACTATTGCACGTCCGTATGCGCAGGCGGCCTTTGAGGAAGCGCAAAGGCTGTCGGATCTGAAGGGCTGGTCAGAGGCATTGCTGGCTGTCGCCGACGCAGTCTGCCACCCGGAAGTACGCGCGGTAGTCACCAGCCCCAGAGTTGCCAAAACGCAACTCGAAAGCTTGATGGAAGGCTTGCTGGGTAGCCAGGCAAAAGCGCCATTGCGCAATTTCATTCGCATATTGATAGACAATCAACGCTTGTTGGTGTTGCCGGAAATCGCCGCGACCTTTGAGGCCATGCGGGCGGAAGCGGAAAAAACCGTCAATGTGGTGGTGGATTCGGCGTTCGAGCTGTCTGTTGCGCAACAGGAAAAAATCGTCAGTTCGCTGAAAGCGCGTATGGGCCGGGAGATCAAGCTGGTTTGCAAGGTCAATAAAGAATTGCTGGGCGGTGTGGTGATCCGCGCCGGAGACAAGGTGATCGATGGTTCTGCGCGCACCCGCCTCGGCGAAATGGCAAACGCGCTGGCCTGATGACAGGAATATGAACTTGATGGCTGACACATCGGCCTGATAAAAGATTTATCAAGATAAGGATATCCAGATGAAGCTCAACCCTTCTGAAATAAGCAGTTTGATTCGCAGCCGCATCGAAAACTTCGAGGCGTTGACGCAGGCGCGTACCGAGGGCACGGTGGTTAGCGTGACCGACGGTATCGTCCGTGTGCACGGGCTTTCCGATGTGATGCAAGGTGAAATGCTGGAATTTCCCGGCAACACATTTGGCCTGGCGCTGAACCTGGAGCGCGATTCTGTCGGCGCGGTGGTGCTCGGCGAGTACGAACACATCACCGAAGGCGATACGGTCAAGTGTACCGGGCGCATCCTGGAAGTGCCGGTCGGCCCGGAGTTGTGCGGTCGCGTGGTGAACTCGCTGGGTCAGCCGATTGACGGCAAGGGGCCGATAGGCGCCAAAATGACCGACAAGATTGAAAAAGTGGCGCCGGGTGTGATTGCGCGCAAGTCGGTTGAACAGCCGGTGCAAACCGGCCTGAAGTCAATCGACTCGATGGTGCCGATCGGTCGCGGCCAGCGCGAGCTGATTATCGGCGACCGCCAGACCGGCAAGACAGCCGTGGCGGTGGATGCCATCATCAACCAGAAGGGCCAGAATATGACCTGCGTGTATGTGGCTATCGGTCAAAAAGCTTCGACCGTCGCCAACGTGGTGCGCAAGCTGGAAGAGCATGGTGCGCTGGGATACACCATCGTGGTTGCCGCGACCGCATCGGATTCCGCAGCGATGCAATTTTTGGCACCGTATGCAGGCTGCACCATGGGCGAATATTTCCGCGACCGCGGTCAGGATGCGCTGATTGTTTATGACGATCTGACCAAGCAGGCTTGGGCGTATCGCCAAATCTCGCTGTTGCTGCGCCGCCCGCCCGGTCGCGAAGCTTATCCCGGCGACGTATTTTATCTGCACTCACGCTTGCTGGAGCGTGCGGCACGGGTGAATGTCGCCTATGTGGAAGCGTTCACCAAGGGTGAAGTCAAGGGCAAGACCGGCTCGCTGACTGCATTGCCGATCATCGAAACGCAGGCGGGTGACGTATCCGCCTTCGTGCCGACCAACGTGATTTCCATTACTGACGGCCAGATATTCCTGGAAACCGACCTGTTCAATGCCGGTATCCGCCCCGCGATCAACGCGGGCGTTTCGGTGTCCCGCGTGGGTGGTGCGGCGCAAACCAAGGTAATCAAGAAGCTCGGTGGCGGCGTGCGTCTGGCGCTGGCGCAGTACCGTGAATTGGCTGCGTTCGCGCAATTCGCTTCGGATTTGGATGAAGCAACCCGCAAACAGCTGGAGCGCGGTCGCCTGGTAACCGAATTGATGAAGCAGTTGCAATATGCTCCATTGTCGGTCGCGGATATGGCCGTCACATTGTTTTCGGTCAACAAGGGCTACTTTGATGATGTGTCGGTACCCAAGGCATTGGCTTTTGAGTCGGCGCTGCACACTTACCTGAAATCCAGCAACAAGAGCTTGCTGGACGCGATCGAATCCACCAAGGATCTGAATGCGGACAACGAAAAGTTGCTGGCAGCGGCAATCGAAAAATTCAAGGCAACGGCTGTTTATTAATGCGGGGTATATAAATGGCGGGCAGTAAAGAGATACGCGCAAAAATCAAGAGCGTAGAAAATACGCGCAAGATTACGCGCGCCATGGAAATGGTCGCAGCGGCGAAAATGCGCAAGGCGCAAGAGCGCATGCGCGCGGCACGGCCCTATGCGGAAAAGATCCGCAATGTCGCGGCGCATTTGTCGCGCGCCAACCCCGAATACAAGCACCCATTTCTGGTTCATCGCGAAGGCGTCAAAAACGTCGGTCTGATTGCGGTGACTTCCGACAAGGGCTTGTGCGGTGGGTTGAATACCAATATTTTGCGCCTTGCGGTAGGCCGCATGAAAGCATGGGAAGGCGAAGGGAAAGGTATTCTGGTCTGCCCGATCGGCAGCAAAGGGCTGGGTTTCATGACGCGTATCGGCGCCAAGGTAAAGTCCAACATGACCGGGCTGGGCGATACGCCGCGCATCGAAAAGCTGATTGGTGCGGTGAAGGTGATGCTGGACGCATATGTGAACGGTGAGATTGATGCCATCTACCTGAGCTATAACCGGTTCTTTAACACCATGAAGCAGGAACCCTGCATGGAGCAATTGCTGCCGCTGAGCGGCGAGAAGATGGGAACCTCGGAGGGTAGCTGGGACTATATCTATGAACCGGATGCCAAGCTGGTGATCGATGAGCTGTTGGTGCGTTACATCGAGTCGCTGGTTTATCAATCAGTCGTTGAAAATATGGCTTCGGAGCAAAGCGCCCGGATGGTGGCGATGAAAGCCGCATCGGATAACGCCAAGAGCGTGATCGCCGATCTCAAGCTGGTTTATAACAAGGCGCGCCAGGCGGCGATTACCCGCGAAATCTCGGAAATCGTCAGCGGCGCTGCTGCGGTTGGCTGATGGCGCAATGGCGGTTAGATAAAAATTTCGACAGCAAATTACAGAATTAAATTAGACGGGGAACACTAAAAATGAGTCAAGGAAAGATTGTTCAGTGTATCGGAGCGGTGGTTGACATCGAGTTTCCACGCGATCAAATGCCCAAGGTATATGAGGCGCTGCAACTGGCGGATGCGGGCACTTCGACCGCCGAAGCGGGTTTGACCTTTGAAGTTGAGCAGCAACTCGGTGACGGCGTAGTGCGCACCATCGCGATGGGTTCTTCCGACGGTTTGCGTCGCGGTATGCTGGTGAATGCCACCGGCAAGGGAATTTCTGTACCAGTTGGTAAAGGCACACTGGGACGCATCATGGATGTACTGGGTCGCCCGATTGATGAAATCGGTGAAATCAAATGCGACGAGCGCCGCGAGATACATCAGGCAGCGCCGAAATTCGACGAGCTGTCGCCGTCTATCGACCTGTTGGAAACCGGTATCAAGGTGATCGACTTGGTATGCCCGTTCGCCAAGGGCGGCAAGGTCGGCCTGTTCGGCGGCGCGGGTGTGGGCAAGACCGTGAACATGCTGGAACTGATTAACAACATCGCCAAGGAACACAGCGGTTTGTCGGTGTTCGCCGGCGTGGGTGAGCGTACCCGTGAAGGCAACGACTTCTACCACGAAATGTCTGAAGCGGGCGTTATCCAGCTGGACAACCTGCCAGAGTCCAAAGTGGCCATGGTGTTCGGGCAGATGAATGAACCGCCCGGCAACCGCTTGCGCGTGGCCTTGTCCGGCCTGACCATGGCCGAGTATTTCCGCGACGAAGGCCGTGACATTCTGTTCTTCGTGGACAATATCTATCGTTTCACGCTGGCCGGTACCGAAGTATCCGCGCTGTTGGGCCGTATGCCTTCCGCGGTGGGTTACCAGCCGACGCTGGCGGAAGAAATGGGACGCCTGCAAGAGCGGATTACTTCTACCAAGGTAGGCTCAATCACCTCCATTCAGGCGGTGTACGTGCCTGCGGACGATTTGACCGATCCTTCTCCGGCAACCACCTTCCTGCACCTCGACTCCACCGTGGTGCTGTCGCGCGATATCGCTTCGCTGGGTATTTATCCAGCCGTTGACCCGCTGGATTCCACTTCGCGCCAGCTCGACCCGCTGGTCGTGGGTGAAGAACATTACAACGTGGCGCGCGGCGTTCAGGCCACCTTGCAGCGCTACAAGGAATTGCGCGACATCATCGCGATTCTGGGCATGGACGAACTGGCGCCGGAAGACAAGCTGGCCGTGGCCCGCGCCCGCAAGATTCAGCGTTTCCTGTCGCAGCCGTTCCACGTGGCCGAGGTATTCACCGGTAGCCCCGGTAAATATGTAACTCTGAAAGAAACCATCAAGGGCTTCAAGGGTATCATTAACGGCGAGTACGATCATCTGCCGGAGCAGGCGTTCTACATGGTGGGCGGCATCGAAGAAGCGGTTGAGAAAGCCAAGACGCTGTAGCGTCAAAGGAGACTAGCATGGCAATGACCGTACATGTCGACGTGGTTAGCGCGGAAGAGGCGATCTTCTCCGGGCTGGCAGAAATGATAGTCGTCCCCGGAGAAATGGGCGAGCTGGGCATTTACCCGCGCCATACCGCGTTGATGACGCGCATCAAGCCGGGTTCGGTCAGGATCAAACGCCCGGATCAGCAACAGGATGAGCTTATCTATGTATCAGGCGGCATGCTCGAAGTGCAACCCGGTGTCGTGACCATCCTGGCCGATACCGCGATACGCGGCGCCGACCTCGACGAAGCGCGTGCGCTGGAAGCGAAACAGGCGGCGGAAGATGCGATGAGAAATCGCGCCTCCGATATCGACTACGCACAGGCGCAGGGCGAATTGGCAGAAGCTATCGCACAGTTGCGCGCGATCCAGCAACTGCGGAAGCAGACGGCGCACTAATTTCCATTCAATAGCAAGATAACCCGTAGGTCGGGCTGTGCCCGACAATCCTTCGACAAGCCCAGGACTGGTTTGATATCTGGCGTGCAGTGCAATTCTATTTTGGAGCAACAATAATCATGTAGGGTGCGCTATTGATCGGGAAATGGAACACTGCCAATCTGAAGCTATATGAGAATTACTGTGTCGCTGTAACGTGCGACAGTCGTATCATGAGTCAGCAGACGCAGAGGCTCTGTCAGGGATTGAGCCACCAGCAGGCGGTCAAACGGGTCTTGGTGATGTGCTGGCAATATTTCTACTGCCGCAGCGTGCTCTGGTGAAACCGGCAACATGCGATAACCCGATTGCCTGAAATATTCCAACGCATCCGAACCTGAAATCGGCATATCGCCACGTCCCAAACTATGCTTGATGGCAATTTCCCAGATGCTGACTGCACTCACCCAGATGAGATTACGCGGTGCAGCAATCAATTCCTTTGCCTTGGGAGATAACTTCGGACTGTCACTCACTGCCCACAGTGCGATGTGCGTATCCAGTAACAGCTTCATGGCTACGCTTGACCTATAAATAGCGCGGCTATTTCTGCGTTCGAGCCATCAATGTTCTCCGGTGACACGAAACGACCCTTTGCAATGCCAATGCGTTGACCAGATACTACGTCGTCTATCGGAACGAGCTTGGCGGCAGGGCGGCCATTGCGCGCGATGATAACCACTTCTTCGTTGCCACTTTGAATAGCCTCCACAAGTTTGGAAAGAGTGGATTTGGCTTCCAACATGTTGACTGTATGCATGTCGTCCTCCTGATTAGCTAAGTCTAGTCTGTTGCATTTTACCTCAAATTTTGAATTATGTTCACATTCTCATTTAGCTCGCAAACCAACAGCAGCCTGACAACACTCAACTGCGGCGCAACAGCCCACTGTAAAACGCCAGCATTTCCTGAGTAATTTTATCGCTGGAAAATAATTCTATTGCCCGTGATCGGGCTGCATCACCCATTTGTCGGCGTAAATCTTGATTTGCTATCAGCTTTAACAAAGCTTGCGTAAGCGCCGTGGTATTTCCTGCCGGAAACAGCAACCCTGTTTTGTTTTCTTCAATGGCGTCGGTAATGCCATAAATTCGTGAGGCAATAGTCGGCACTCCGCTAGCGCCAGCTTCAATAATCACTTGCCCAAAGCCTTCGCGGTAGCTGGGCAAACAGAAAATATCCGCTGCAGCCATGTACCGCTCTGGTGTGGGCGTAAAGTTCACCCTGCGCAACCGGTCGCTGTGCTTCCCGCAAATTGTCTGTATGTGGGCAAAAGTAACATCTTCCTCGGCACCCACCAACAGCAGAACGACATCGGTATGATGCGCTGCTATATTGTCAAAAGCAGCGGCAAGCTCGAGCATGCCCTTGTCGCGGTTCAATCTTCCCAAAAATAGAATTACGGTTTGCTCCAAACTTATTCCCAATTCGGCGCGCACCGTTTTTTTTGTTTGTAGATCGGGACGAAACCGATATGCATCGACGCCGCAGATGGAACCGTACCCAATAACAATGCCTTTGCCTGGCGGCAAAACACCTTCGGATACCAGGAAATCACGTTGTGAGGGGCTGTCTACCAGAATATGCGTGGCAAACCGTACGATCATTTTGTCGAACTGTTTGAATACCCAGCGCTTCCAGCCACGCTTGTTTGCCCAAACTTGCCCGGTAAAGGTATGCACCCGATTGGAAACACCGGCTAACCAGGCAGCCAGCATCGACAGGAGCCCTGTTTTTGGCATGATGGAATGAACCAGATCGAAGCGTTCGTGGCGAAATAACATCACCAGTTGAATCAGTGCCAACATGTCGCGCCAAGGTGACACCTTGCGCTCAATAGCCAATGGGACGAACAATGTCTTCAGATCGCGCAACAGATTAGCGTCGACTGGTGCGCTGACTATCATAACCGGCCACTGTTCTGCGCAGGCACCGATATGTTCTTTCAAAAAGGAATGCAACACAGCGGGGATAGTGGCGACAAAGCAAAGCTTCTTCATTTCAATTTATATGCCTTGATCTTTGTTTGTATGCGGTCACCAGTTCGCGTAGCCCATCATCCATGGAGACAACATGTTGATAACCAAGCTGTTGCTGAATGCGCGATATGGGATAGCGCGAATAGTTGGCCAGCGCATGCACCCTTGAGCTGGTGAGCGGAAAGCCCGGGAGTCTGCCCAAGGTATTTCCCGCCAATTGCGCAACGGCCCTTGGGATCCTTAGCCGTGGAGATGTTCGGCCAAGCGCGTCGCTTATGATCCCAACGAAATGCTCCATAGTGCAATGATCGGACAGGTTATAAGTTTTGCCTTTGGCGGAAGGCATGGTTCCGCAGCGTATCAACCCCTCGGCTACATTATTAACATGGATATAATTTGCCGAGGCTCCCGGTTTGCCGATGTAGAAGAAGAGCCCTTTGTCGATCATGGCGATCATGCCAAATAATGACTGATTGCTCATATCTGCACCGAACACGTTGGAGGGACGCAAAATCGAATGGCTGAAACCGCCCTTGTTTGCAGCATCTATAACAATTTTGTCTGATTCAGCCTTGGTGGTTTCATACTGTCCAACCGGATTTAATGCTGAGTCTTCAGTAACAATGCCCCGTGTAATCGGGCCGTACACACCGACACTGCTTAGCTGCACCCAATGAGGAACTCGCCGGGCGGCTGCTTCGGCTAACTTCTGCGTTGCATCGACATGCAATGCACGCATGGTATGCGGATCCTTGAGTTGTCCCGCACAATGATAAAGTACGTCTACACCATCCAATATCGCTGAAAGTTCATTAACTTTAGCCGTTAGCAGGTCACAACCATGTGTTTCCAGGAAAGAAAGTTTTTCGGATAGCGTTAAATTGCGCGTTAGCAACCGGACTGTGTCACCACGATCAAGTAGACGGGCAACCAGTTTTCTTCCTATGAAACCGGTTCCACCCGTGACCGCTGCTATCATTTTTGCGCATCCATCAAATTTGGAATCTCAGAAGCACCAGCTCAAAATTTTGCGCCAAAAAATCGGCGCACAGGACCGTTGCCCCAAACAGCGGATGGTGCTGTGACAAACCCATGCCAAACCATTTTCAGCCCTGCCCAGAAAGAGTCAGACCTTAAGGTGGCAATGCCGAGTTTAATTTCTGCAATTGCCATGGCGCGACGATTTAATCGGCGCGCCTGGGCATTCAATTGCAGTGAATCTGCTGCTTGCCTGAACAGTAATAATGCCTCGTTAGCAACGAGTGCTCGATATTTTATGGATCGCGTCATGCCGGCGGACAGCACTCTTACCTGACACAGATAGTTGGCTATCATCGCAATTTTGGCACGCTGTGCCAGAGCCAGTATCAGACCAAGGTCTTGCGCCCAGACTATATTTTCGGGATAGCCACCGACTTCATGTGCTAATTGACGCCGATACATAGCTGATGAATGGATAATCGGATTGGTCCACCCCAGGCAATTTTGTAGCTCTTTCTGGTTTGTAGGGGGTTCGAATACGTCGAATACCTTGCCATGCTTATCGATGTGTTGTGCCCATGAGCCTACCAGAGCCACATCGTTATGTTGATCCAGAAACGCTGCTTGTTGCGCCAAGCGATTCTGCGATGAAACATCGTCAGCATCTAGGACGGCTATGTAATCGCCGCGCGCCTGATCAAAAGCAAAACGGAGAGCGGGAGTTCGGCCAATGTTAGCTTCAAATGGAAAAATGCGTATTCTGGGATCAGAATAACTCTTCAAAATCAACATCGATTTATCTGTTGAGCCATTTTCAACGGCAATCAATTCCCAGTCTGAAAATGTCTGGGCTATGAGGCTATCAATCGCTGCACGCAGGTAAGGTTCTGCGTTATAGATAGTCATCAACACCGATACTCGAGGAGAGCTTGCGTGGTTAGTCTGCGATGTCATGCCTCGTTATGTTTCCATATTTGTGCGCAGACCAAAAGCGTCCTGTCTATTTCATCATCCAAGTTGCCCAGCAGACAAAAACCTGTCTTCTGAAGTTTTTCGGAGCAGTAATTCAAGGAGTTAACCAGTTCGTCAGGGCGTGGCGCAGGCCGCTCTATGGCGGGCTGGTATCCAAGAGTTAGCTGGCAGCGATGCGATATCTTCTGCACCATATCCCATACCGAAAGCGCTTTGTTTTCACCAAGATTAAACAATCCATTTCCACAGTCAGATTTACTTAGCGCAAGCAGATGTTCAATCGCACGCCCGGCATCCGCTAACGTAAGGAAATTTCGCTGCTGCAGACCGCTGGAGCGCAAAACCAGTTTGCGGGTTTGCACCGCCTGTCGGCAAAGGTCATTCACGAGCAGCATCCAAGTGTTTACGTCTTTATGTGCGGGCGCTCCGAAGGCGTTGGAAAGGCGTAGCACGATCCCTTCAATTTCTCCTCGCTGCCTGGCGAACAAGACAGTATTTTCTCCGGCGAGATGCGATGTGGCGTAGGAATGCAGATTGCGCGGGCAAGTTTCTTCAGTGATGGTTCCTATGAGCGGGCTGGCATACACATGAGCGGTGGATAGGTAGATAAACCGCTTAACACCAGCGTGGCTTGCTGACGCAACCAAACGCGCAGTTGCCAAACCGTTAAATTCTAGTGCGGCAACGGGTTCAGATTCACAGTCCTGTGCATTCAAACCGGCTGCATGTATCACCACATCGATGCCAGCGCAGATTTGCTCCAAGACACGCTCATCTTGCCAGTCGATCTTGGCTACTTCAGCTTGAGGCAACCAATCAGGCAAGTTTTTTGCCTCTCGTGAGCCAAGAACAGTTTGATGTCCGGCATGCTGCAAATGCTGCGCCACTCGCCCGCCCAGATAGCCAAACCCACCCGTAATCAGAATACGACGTTTCATCGGTGTTTAAGTGCCCAATCGTATGGAATTGAGCGGTCAAAAGGATCTCGTCGATCTATTTCATCTGGCGAATGGGGAATCGTCGCGCAATTTGCAACGACAGCCGCCTCGTTCCCGATACCCTTAAATCCGTTCCACACCATCGGTGGGACAGTCACCAAGCAGTAATTGTCCGGTCCCATGAAAATTTCCTGAATTTCACCCAGTGTCGGGCTTTCAGGCCGCTCGTCATAGAGTACAAACTTGATATGCCCATGAGGCACGGCATAATTCAATGTCATTTTCTTGTGGATATGCCAGCCCTTGATGGCCCCGGGGTAAACGCAGGAAAAATAAATCTCGCCGAATTGCTGAAAGGCTGGATCGCCAATCTTGAGCATATGCATTACCTTGCCACGCTCATCGAGGATTTGGCGCAGAGGTGTAATTTTAACGCCCGCTATCATTTGACCTCCGGAAAATAGTCACGTAATTGTTGATGGGTAACCATGGAGGCTTCAGCGCCATCCATGACTGCTTTGTACCAGTCTGCCGTCGCTGCTAGGGTTCGCTCCACATTCCAGCGTGGCCGCCAACCAAGCAGCTGATTGGCCTTATCGCAATTCAGTTGCAGCAAATTGGCTTCATGCTGTTTTGCCGAGCCGGACTCAATTACGATACTACCGCGCCCGAAACGACCGACGATACGTTCCGCCACTTCCAGCACGGTTCGAACTTCGCTGGAAGGCGGGCCAAAATTCCAGGCGCCCGCATAAGCCATGGGTTGTTCGTGTAAACGTGCGGCGAGCAACAGATAACCTGCCAGCGGCTCCAGCACATGCTGCCATGGCCGCGTAGCGTTGGGGTTGCGCAACACTACCGGTTTGCCCGCACTAATAGCGCGAATACAATCCGGCACAATTCTATCCACGGCCCAATCACCACCGCCGATCACATTACCGGCGCGCGCAGTTGCCGCACCCAGCTCGGTGCGATGGGCAAAAAAGGAACGCGCATAGGCTGAGAAGGCAATCTCTGCTGCCGCTTTCGAGGCACTGTATGGGTCGTGGCCTCCCAAGCGATCATTCTCACGGTAGCCCCACACCCATTCCATGTTTTCGTAGCATTTGTCCGAGGTGATATAAACCAGAGAACGGACAGCCTCACACTGACGCACAGCGTCCAGCAGATTTACCGAGCCCATTACATTGGTCTCAAATGTTGCTTTCGGGTCAGCATAGGATGGTCTGACCAATGCCTGCGCAGCCAGATGAAACACGAACTCGGGCTGAAATGCGACCATGGTTTCTGTGAGTTTGGCGCCGTCACGCACATCAGCTTCGATGTGGTGTATAGATTTTGCCAAGTCCAAAGCTGCAAAATGGCTCAATGGCTGTTCTGCGGGAAGGGCATAGCCCAGCACTTCCGCACCGATTTCTTTAAGCAGGAAAGCCAGCCATGAACCCTTGAAGCCTGTATGGCCGGTGACCATTACCCGGCGACCGGCAAAAGCAGACAATAACTCGTTGCTTACCATTTTACCCAAGGTGCCTTTCCTTGTTCGTAGAGAGCATTTAGTAACTGGTATTCACGGCTGGTATCCATGGGCTGCCAAAAGCCATCATGCTCAAATACCATTAACTCACCATCAGCAACCAGTTTACGCATCGGCTCCTGCTCGAACACCAGATCTTCGGCATCATTAAGATAATCGAAGAGTTTGGCGGACGCGACAAAATACCCGCCGGAAATTCGCCCCCCGGCAGCCTGGGGTTTCTCATTAAACTCCACGGCTCGCCCCCCGTCGCTGACCAACTCCCCGAAGCGCCCTGGTGGGCGCACCCCGGTTACCGTCAATGCCTTGCCATGCGCACGGTGAAAAGCCAGCAACGCCTCAATGTCCACATCACCAACGCCATCGCCGTAAGTTAGCATGAAATCTTCGTCACCCACATATTTTCGAATTCGCGCGATGCGCGCGCCGGTCATCGCTTGCAGCCCGGTATCCACCAGCGTTACGCGCCAATCTGATTCATTATGCGCGGTATGAAATTCAATCCCATCACGCTTTCCTAGCGTTATGGTGAAGTCCTTGGTGTGAGCCTCGTAATTCAGAAAGAAATCCTTGATGATTTGGCTCTTGTAACCAAGACATAATACAAAATCCTGATGATCGAAGTTTGCATAGTATTTCATGATGTGCCACAAAATCGGATAACGTCCGATCGGAATCATCGGCTTGGGTATATTGTCGGCGACATCACGAATACGCGTACCGTATCCCCCACAAAGAATTACTATTTTCAATTTTTCCCCCATTCAAAACACTTGGCATTATTTGGAGCTATTGTTAATGTGCGCGGCAGAAATAAAGCCGTCCCTTGTACGACACCAGCATGCGGAGTGCTCCGGCGAGTGTCAAATCTTGCTATTGTCTGAAAATCATCTAGCCGGCCTCCCACCGCCGTTGGCGGTGGGGTTATAGTGAGTTTGCGAACTTGCGATAACCACAGGAGGCCGAAATGAAGTATAGCGGAATTGATTTACATTCGAACAACAGCGTTGTGACGATAACAGACGAAGAGGATCGCGTGATGGCGGAAAAGCGGTTGCCGAACGACCTGACAAAGATTCTTGATTTCCTGCAGCCTTGGAAAGATGAGCTTACCGGTGTGGTAGTCGAATCGACTTTCAACTGGTACTGGCTGGTCGATGGCCTGCAAGCGGCAGGCTACAAAGTGCATCTGGCCAACACCACGGCAATCAAGAAGTACGATGGGCTCAAGCACAGCGGCGACGAAACCGATGCACGTCACCTTGCCCACTTGCTGCGTTTGGGGATACTGCCGACAGGCACCATCCTGCCGCCTGAACAGCGCGCCGTGCGCGACCTGTCAAGAAAGCGCATGCAACTGGTGCGCAGCCGCACCGCGCATATCCTCGCCGTCGAGAACATCACCGCACGACAGCTCGGCGCGCGGATCAGCAGCAACCAGGTCAAACAACTGGCAGGCGAGGATATCGACAAAATGCCGCTGCCGGACGAGGTGGCTCTGGCTATCAAGGCCAACGTGGCGGTGATCACAACACTTTCCGAGCAGATCGACTTGCTTGAAAAGCGCTTGCAGAAAAATGTAGGAACACTGGCGGAGTACGTCCACCTCACCAGCGCGCCGGGCATCGGCCAAGTGCTGGCGACCACGATCCTGCTGGAAACGGGGCCGATAGAACGGTTTTCCGATGCCGGCAACTTCGCCTCTTATGCGCGCTGCGTGGACAGCGTGCATACCAGCAACAACAAGAAAAAAGGTGAGGGCAACACCAAAAACGGCAACAAATATCTCGCCTGGGCGTTTGTCGAAGCGGCCAACTTCGCCTTGCGCTATTCCCCCGAAGCGAAACGCTTTTATGATCGGAAGAAGTCCAGGACAAACAACGTGGTGGCGATCAAGGCGCTGGCGCACAAACTGGCACGTGCCTGCTTCCACATGATGAAGGAGAAGAAACCATTTGACGCGAAGCGCTGCTTCGCATGAGTTACGACGGCGGGCGGCAAGCCCGGATTAGGGACTGGAGCGACAGCCATTTGGTCTGAATGGGAT